>NZ_JBQSXT010000003.1:0-211374 GCF_052378605.1 Halomonas sp. AOP27-A1-41 | reverse complement strand
CCAGGGCCGTAAACCAGAGTGCTGAGCCACTGGCAGCCCCCATGGCATAGGCGCCGGGAATAGATTGCTGAGCACCGAGTGAGCCGATCAGCAATACGGTATCAATATAAACATGCGGGTTGAGCAGCGTTACCGCGAGTGTCGCCAGTATGACCGCAGCAAGAGAGCGTGGGGGCGTACCGCCTGCCTCAAGTCCGTTAGGGCGCCAGGCACGGCGTAGTGCCTGACTTGCGTACCAAAGCAGAAACGCAGTGCCACCCCAGCGAGCAATGGCCAATAGAAGGGGATTCTGAGCCAGCAGGTTCGCCAAACCAAACACGCCTGCGGTCACCAGCACGGCATCGCAAACAATGCACAGCAGAGCGACCGGAATATGATGTTCGCGGCGCAGGCTTTGCGAAAGCACAAACGCATTTTGAGCGCCAATCGCCATGATTAACCCCATCCCAACCAGCAGGCCATTGCTGTAACTCTGCCACATGCTCTCTTTCCTGTTATGAAGTGCGTTATGAATACTGCAGTGAATATCGCTGGTCAGTGTGCGGAGATTACCTGTATAAGAAAAACGAATAATGCTGATGTCTCATTAGGAAAAGTGATTGCTGGATTACAAATTATTGGCGGCGTTGGCCGCCGTCATAGAGCAGGGTGGTTTTGAGCGAGGCGCGCAGGTGCTGGGGTTATCGCAGTCAGCTATCTCCCAGCGGATCAAGCTGCTTGAAGCGCGTATTGGTCAGCCCGTTCTGGTGCGTGCCACACCGCCTGCGCCCACCGAGGTAGGACGCCAACTGCTTAACCATGTGCAGCAGGTGCGCTTACTTGAACGCGACTTAAAGGGTCAGGTGCCGGTATTAAGCGAGGCCGTACCGGAACGCCTGCGCCTGGCGATTAACGCCGATAGCCTGGCGACGTGGTGGGCATCAGCGGTGGGGGATTTCTGTACCAACCAGAACGTATTGCTGGAACTGGTAGTGGAGGACCAAGAGGTAGGACTAAAGCGCATGCGTGCTGGTGAAGTAGCGGGGTGTGTCTGTGCCGCCGAACGCCCGGTTGCGGGTGCCAACAGCGTAGCGTTAGGTGCCATGCCTTATCTTGCCGTGGCAAGCCCGGCCTTTGTCCACCGCTACTTGGCAGAAGGCATCAATGCCCAGGCGTTGGCCCGCGCACCGGCAATTGTGTTTGGAACCGATGATCAGTTACAGCATCGATTTTTGGCGGAACTTGGCGTAACGGGAGGGTTTGATTACCACCTATGCCCCTCTTCCGAAGGCTTTGTACGGTTAATGGAAAGCGGGCTTGGCTGGGGGATGGTGCCAGAGCTTCAAGTGCGAGATGAATTGATTAAAGGCACGCTGGTGGAGCTGATGCCGGGGCGTGCTATTGATGTGCCCCTTTATTGGCACTATTGGCGCAGTGGAGGCCGCCTGCTAACCGAGTTAACGCAGCACCTTTGTCGTGAGGCAAAAGGGGCATTGGTGCCGCTTTAACGGTCATTGCCGCTGTCAAACGACTGTCATCATTTTTGGTTAGGATAATTTCCTTTGATGACGGTGCTAATCCTATGCCCATTCCTGCGCTTGCTATTGAAGGTTTGCATAAATCGTTTGGTGATAAAAAAGCGCTGGATGGTATCGACCTTCACCTATCGAGCGGCAAAGTGCTGGCCCTGCTAGGCCCCTCCGGCTGTGGTAAAACGACATTACTGCGCTGTATCGCTGGGCTAACCGGCATCGATAGCGGGCATATTTCCCTGAATGGGCAGCTTGTGGCTCAGCCTCAGCGTCATTTGAGCCCCAACGATCGAAAGCTCGGTATGGTCTTTCAGGATTATGCGCTCTGGCCGCATATGAGCGTGGCGCAAAACGTAGCGTTTCCTTTGGAAATGCAAGACGTTAACCTCAAGGCGCGCAAAGAGCAGGTAGCCTGGGCGCTGTCGCTGGTCGGCCTTGGCGACTATGCCGACCGCCAGCCGGGGTCGCTCTCCGGCGGGCAGCAGCAGCGCGTTGCTCTGGCACGCGCCATCGTGGCCAAGCCCAGGCTTTTGCTAATGGATGAGCCGCTCTCCAATCTGGATAAAGGGCTTCGCGACAATCTGGCGCTGGAAATCCGAGCCCTGATTGAAGAGCTTGCTCTGACGGCCGTGTTTGTCACCCACGATCAGCACGAAGCCTTTGCCCTGGCTGATGAGGTGGCAGTGTTGCAAGCGGGGCATTTGCAACAGGTGGCCTCCCCGGAAGCGCTTTATCAAGCGCCCGCTACCCCCTCGATTGCCGCGTTTATCGATGCCGGTGCGGTGCTTGATGGACACTTCGATGCAGATGGCTTTCATGTTGCTGGCCAAACGTTACGCGTCATGGCTCACCGTGATTACACCGGCCTGGCACGCCTTCTGCTACCTCGCCGGGCACTTACACTGACGTCGCCAACTCAGGCTGATGTGATTGCCAAGGTAAAAGGTCGGCTGTTTCAGGGCGACCACACCGCACTAACGCTGTCGCTTAATCAACATACCCATATAAAACTGCGCGTACATGGCACGCTGGTGCCACCGGAATCCGTTGGCCTGACGGTAGACGTCACATCACTACGCGCCTGGCTACCCACTGGCGAGGCGCTTTCCTGTTCCCCTCTGCATGCTGCGGAGCTTTGCTAACACATTTATCCCACTATAAGGAATGTCGCATGCTTTCTCGATTGCTTTCCCGCTCTGGGCTGGTGTCGCTTACGGGCGCCGCAATTTTTAGTCTGGGTAGTCAAGCTCATGCTCAGGCGTTGACGGTCTACTCGGCAGGGCCGAACTCGCTGATTGAACGTCTGGCGGCCGATTTTACCGAGCAAACCAATATCGATGTGAATGTGTTTCAAAGTACGACAGGCCAGGTAATGGCCCGGTTGGAAGCCGAGCGTGCCAATCCGTTGGCAGATGTCGTCATTTCTGCTTCTTGGGATAGCGCTACGTCGCTTTCGGAAGATGGTCTCTTGCACGCTTATCGATCTTCTAATGCGGCCACTGTGCCTGATTTCCTGCAGGCGGATGACTACGTCGCCCAGGGCGTTTCGGCGCTGTCGCTGGTCTGGAACCAAAATAGTGATACGCCGCCACCCAGCGACTGGTCTGATCTGGCTGACCCGGTTTACGCCGACCAGGTAACTATGCCTGATCCCGCTCAGTCGGGGGCCGCTTTTGAGCTGGTGGCCGGCCTTTTGACAGCGACGGGAGAAGACGCAACGTGGTCGCTGCTGGAAGCACTGATGGACAACGGTATGGTGGTGCCCGGGCCTAATGCTCGCGCGCTGAACCCCGTATTGCAGGGCGCCAAGTCTGTTGTGTTTGGCGCCGTCGACTATATTGCGCTTACCCAACAGGAAAGCGGCGAGGCGATTGAGGTCATTTTCCCCGAAAGTGGTACGGTTATCGCGCCGCGCCCGATGATGATTCTCGAATCCAGCGCTATGCAACATGAGGCCGAGCAGTTCATCGATTACGTGCTCTCTGATCAAGGCCAGCAGCGGGTTGCTGAAAGCTACCTGATGCCAGCACGTAGTGATATCGAAGCACAGCGCCCGACGCTGAATGAACTGACGCTGATTGATATCGATAGCGAAGCAATGAACGAGCAGCGTGACGTCATTCTGGAACGCTTTCGTGAGCTGACGGGCGGGTGATGAAATCGATCAAAGCCCTCAACCTGCCTCGTTTGGACGGGGCAGGTATCGTGCTGTTGCTCACGGTGCTGATACTGCTTTTATTAGTGGGCTTGCCGCTACTGTATATCGTTTTGCAGGCCATCTTTCCGCTATGGTCGCGCGGTGATCTCTCTGGTGCTTTTACACTGTTCGTGCCAACGCTTGTCGACCCTGCACTGCTTAAACTGCTGGGCAATACGCTGCGTCTGGGCCTTGCCGTGGTCTTGGTCTGTGCCGTGTTGGCCATACCGCTTGGCGCGCTGCGGGCGCTTACCCGTGTGCCGGGCGGCGCTATTTGGGATCTGATTTTTCTGATTCCGTTTATGATTCCGCCGTATATCGCAGCGCTTTCCTGGATGTTGACGCTTCAGCCGCGCGGCTATGCGCAGCAGTTAATGGGTATCGACGCGAGCCATTTTCTGTTCTCTTTCTACGGCATTGTGTTCGTGATGGTGCTGAACGTCTTTCCCGTGGTCTATTTTGCCGTTTCGCGCACCATGATGAGCGTGGGCGGGCGTTACGCGTCGGCTGCCCGCGTTTGTGGCGCGGGCAAATGGCAGGCGCTTTGGCGCGTCACTCTGCCACTCTCGACGCCCGGTATTGCGGCCAGCCTACTGCTGGTTTTTGCACTCACGATTGAGGAGTTCGGCACGCCAGCCACGCTGGGCGCTCAGGCGGGCTATCACGTTTTAGTGACCGGGATTCATCAGCGCTTTTCCGACTGGCCAATCGATATCCCCGGTGCCGCCGTGCTGTCACTGTTGCTTGTGATGCTGGCGATGGCCGCCTTCTACGTCCAGCACTGGCTGGTAACGCGGCGTTCGTTTATCAGCCAGACCGGCAAGCCAGCGACGGGGGAGCGCGCCGAGCTTGGAAAATGGAAGTGGCCGACCTTAGTGCTTTTTACAGCCGTGGCGTTTATCTCGGTTGCCGTTCCCCTGCTGGCCGTATTGGCGACAGCGCTGACGGGAACGCTGTCGGGCGGACTTACGCTGGATAACCTGTCGCTACGCCACTTCGAGGCGCTGTTTGCCAATCGTGGCGGTGCCATGCAGGCATTGGGGACAAGTTTGAGCCTGGCCGTTGGCGCCGCTTTGCTCACAGGCGTATTGGGAGCCCTGGTTGGCTATATGGTGGTGCGCGCTCAAGTACGTGGCAAAGGGCTGCTCGATTTACTGTCGTTGCTGCCCAACACCCTGCCTGGGGTCGTTGTCGCAGTAGGTTTGATTCTGGCGTGGAACCAGAGCCATTGGCCCATTCAGGTGTACAACACCGGGGCGATGCTGCTGCTGGCGTATGCGTGTCTGCTGCTTCCTTACCCTGTGCGCTATGCCAGTGCGACTTTCCGGCAGATGGGGGAGAGCCTGGAAGCGGCTGCCAGAGTGTGTGGTGCCGGGTTTGTCACGACGTTTCGGCGTATCTTGCTGCCGGCGCTGGCGCCGAGTCTTCTGGTATCCATGCTGCTGGTGTTTGCCATCGCTTCTAGAGAGCTGGTGGCATCACTGATGGTGGCGCCGGCAGGCATGAGCACCGTATCGACATTCGTATTTGGACAATTCGAGCAGGGCTCACCGGGAGTGGGAATGGCGATGAGCGCCGTGGCGATTTTTACCACCACGGCACTATTGGTCGGGCTAACGGCCTTCAGCCGCAAACGGTTGCCCATCGCCAGCTAGATACGCCTTTAAAAAACGGCGCGCACAGCAAGGTACAGCACTGAAGGGGCAAGCAGTGCGCCCAGCCCGGTATAGAAAGTGGCCGTCATGGCACCATAAGGCACCAGTTTCGGGTCGGTGGCAGCAAGGCCTGCCGCCACGCCACTAGTGGTGCCCATCAAGCCACCGAAGATCATCGCAGAGCGCGGGTTGTCCAGACCGATATGGCGGGCAGCGATGGGGGTCAGCACCATCACCAGAATCGATTTGAAAAGGCCTGCTGCAATCGAAAGCGCAATAATGTCGGAAGAGGCGCCAATGGAGGCGCCGGCAATGGGGCCAACAATGTAGGTGACGGTACCGGCACCAATGGTGGTGAGCGAGACCGGGTCCCGATAGCCAAATGCGTAAGCCACGGCCACACCCGCCACGAAGGACACAATGACGCCCAAAAACAGCGCGATGATACCGCTGATTCCCGCTGCACGAATTTCCTGAAAGCGCACCCCGTAAGCTGTGGCGATGATGGCCAGGTCGCGCAGCATCCCGCCACCCATTAGCCCAAGCCCTGCAAACAGGCTGATATCGGCAAGCCCACGGCTACCGCCGGTATGAACGCCGCCAAAATAAGCGAGCGCGAGGCCCACCATAATCGCAATGGCTGAGCCGTGAACGCGGCCCTTGGTCAGCTTGTCGCTGACCAGATAAGAGATATACATTGCACCGCCTACCAGCGCAAAGGCGGCGATTAGGTGCTGTTTTTCGAGCTGAGTGACGAACGATTCAATCATAACGATAGCCTCAGGTTAGCGGGCCGTGCGCGTGCGCGCAGACGCCGGAGAAGATGAAGAGGTTTTGACCCGAGACTTACTGGCCTTACTGGCGCTTGAAGCAGACGCAACCGCTGTCGTGGATGAGGATTTCGGATGACCGAGACGAGTGAGGAAGGGCACCAATGCAAAGCTTGCGGCAACGGCCACCAGGCTTGCCAGGAGCGCGATCATCCCACCATCAAAGGCAGCGGCAACATCTTGACTCGCCGCCATGGCCACCACAATGGGGATATACATGCCGTTCCAGAAGGTGATGCCGCTTTCGGTACCGCTGGGCATTTTTCCCTTGTCCATCAGGTAGCCGCCCAGAAAAATCAGCATCAGCATGGCAATGCCGACGCCGCCTACGTTGGAATTGACGCCCAGCAGCATGCCCAGCACATCACCTGCCCATAGGCCAACCAACATACACCCTGCGAGCAGGGCAACTCCGTAAATCACCATGGCAATCTTCCTGTTTTATCGTTGTTGTATGGAGCTATCTTTAACCGCAGTCAGGGCTTAGCCCTTCCCCTGCGGCGCGGGATCCAGCATCAAGCGTTAGCGGCGGTGTGCTCCTTTTTAAAGGTGTCAGCGTAGGTGTCACGCAACTGATTCTTCTGCACTTTGCCCATAACGTTGCGAGGGAGCGCATCGGCAAAGAAAACCCGCTTGGGCTGTTTGTAGCGTGCTACCTGGTCCTTCAGCGCGGCCAGTACCAGTGCTTCGCTAACGGCGTCTGAAGCACTGGGGACCACCACGGCGACGACCCCTTCGCCCAGGTCGCTATGAGGCACACCAATAACGGCCGACTCCATTACGCCGGGCAGGTCATCAATCAACTGCTCAATCTCTTTCGGGTAGACGTTGTAGCCGCCGGAGATCACCAGGTCCTTATCGCGGCCCACGATATTCAGGTAGCCTTGGTCATCCATCAGGCCTAAATCGCCGGTAATGAAAAAGCCGTCATCACGAAACTCCGCCTTGGTCTTTTCGGGCATGCGCCAATAGCCCTGAAAAATGTTAGGCCCGCGTAGCTCAACCATGCCGGTTTCCCCTTGGGCAAGTGCGGCGCCACTTTCACGGTCGGCAATCCGTACTTCTACGCCTGGCAAGGGCTTGCCCACGGTGCCGGGCCGACGCTTGCCATTGTAGGGGTTGGAGGTGTTCATGTTGGTTTCGGTCATGCCGTAACGCTCAAGAATGGCGTGGCCGGTACGTGCTTCAAACGCTTCATGGGTTTCCGCCAGCAGCGGCGCCGAGCCCGAAATAAACAGGCGCATATTGGCAACGACATCGCGGTTTAAACGCGGCGAAGCGAGCAGGCGGGTATAGAAAGTGGGTACGCCCATTAGCACGCTGGCATGGGGCATCAGGTCAAGCAGCTCATCCACGTCCAACTTGGGTAGGAACGTCATTGACGCGCCGTTAATTAGCGTAATGTTGCACGCTACAAAAAGCCCATGGGTATGGAAAATCGGTAGGGCATGAATCAGGTGATCGTGCTCGGAATAGTGCCACGCCTCGCTCAACGCCTGGCTGTTGGAGGCCAGATTCTGGTGGCTTAGCATGGCGCCCTTGGAGCGCCCGGTGGTACCCGAGGTGTACAGGATGGCCGCCAGGTCGTCGGCCGATACCTCACACACCTGCTCGGTTTCGGAGGCCTTGTCGACCTTCTCCATCAGGCTGCCGTCGGCGTTGGTGCCCAGGCTTTCTACATGGGCAACGCCGCTGGCGATAGCGCGGGCATGTTGCAGCACCTCTGGGCGGCAAACATAAACGTGTGGCTCGGCATCTTCCAGAAAGTAGGCGATTTCGCTGTCGGTATAGGCGGTATTCAGTGGCAAATACACCGCGCCGACCTGAAGGCAGGCAAGATACAGCATCACGATCTCAGGGCTTTTGTCGACCTGTACGGCCACTCGGTCGCCCGGTGAAACGCCCAGCTCAATCAGGGTACTGGCCATTCTTCGACTGGTAGCGAGAACATCGCTGTACCGGTAGCGCTTGCCGTTGAGCGTATCCATCAGCACCTTATTGGGCTGACGTTCAAAATGCGGATAGAACTTGAGATAAAGATTGTGGTTCATGAAAGGGTCCTTTTTATTATCCAAAGCGCTCGCTGTTAGGCGTTCGCTTCACTGTTGAAATACTGGCCTGCCTGATTGGCTAAACGGCGAATGTCATTGGCACATACCACGCTATGGTTGCGAGTATAGGCTTCGTGGTTTTGCTCAATACGCTCCAACTGATAGAGGTAGTTAACCATCAGGCCGTGGGCCTGTTGCAGACCTTTGGATGAGGTGTCACCCAGCCAATTCAGCCGATGAAGGCTGGCACCATTGCCTAAATGAAAACGCGCGACCGGATTGAGCGGTTGGCCACTACGGTGCTTGGCCTCGGTTAAGTAATAGGCGGCCAGGCGCATGAACTCTTTATGCGCGGCGGCGGGCAGCTCGGTTGCTTCATGGTCCTGTAAAAAGGTGCCTAGCGTCTCTGGCAGTACCAGTGACTGCGAGGCACGCTGCTCGGCGAGCCAGTCGGCGAAACCGGGTACCGGCGAAAGCGTGACAAAGTTCTTCAACTGCGGCAGCTCGCGGCTAAGCTCCTGTACGAC
Organism: Halomonas sp. AOP27-A1-41; assembly: GCF_052378605.1. Lineage (NCBI taxonomy): Bacteria > Pseudomonadati > Pseudomonadota > Gammaproteobacteria > Oceanospirillales > Halomonadaceae > Halomonas > Halomonas sp. AOP27-A1-41. The sequence goes on along the minus strand of NZ_JBQSXT010000003.1, from coordinate 202,603 downwards.
TTGCTTGATCAAAAAGTTGCCGAACGACACCCCTTTAAGTCCTGCCTGACAGTTGCTGATGCTGTAGAACACCGCAGTGTCGGCTACCTCCAGCGGCACTTCTTCGCCATGTTCCAAAATACGCTGAACGTTGTCGGGGATACCTTTACAAAGCGCCACTTCCACAAAAATAAGCGGCTCGTCGCCGGTGGCCGGGTGGAAAAAGGCGTAACAGCGGCGATCATCTGGATCAAGGCGGCGGCGCAGGTCGCGCCAGTCGCTGATGGCATGCACCGCCTCGTATTGAATGAGCTTTTCCAACACGGCGGCGGGCGTATTCCAGTCGATGCTTTCCAGCACCAGAAACCCCCGGTTAAACCAGGAATTAAACAGATGCGAGAAGTCGCTGTTGAGCGCGGCAAGCTCTGGCGTATGGCGCAATTGCTTGAGCAAGTCGGCACGCATCTTGACCAGCTCGAAGGTGCCGCCTGGGCAAAGGTTCAAACGGCGCAATAAATCCTGACGACGCGGTTCACAAGCGTTAAACAGTTGTTCCAGCGCGGCGTTATCCTCCGACGCACAGTACGCTTTGTAGGCGCTATGGATGGCGCTAGGCTCAGCGGAATAGTCGCTGGCCAGCAGCGAAAAGAACGCCAGTCTCTCTTCAGGCGCCAACTGCTGATAATGAGTGAGCGCACGCTGGGCGGTCATTATCTGGGAGGCTTCACCGCCACGCTCCATCAGCGTTGCACAGGCTGATGAGAGAGCTTGCAAGTGCGCACCACTGCTTTGTGCGGTGTTAGACGCGTTACCCAAGAGACGTGTACGCGTACTGATATTGGAGAGTAGCCCTTGAAGAAACGTCATGTTCACATTCATGCACATCGACCTCTGGATGGGCGGTCCCTTGGCAGGGCACGCTTGACGGCGTAGAGAAATTTATTAGGCGCCTTGTTATATATAACAAATAGAGGTTTAAAATATTTAGGTCAAGCGTGGCAGGGGTAGACATAAGGTGAAGGCTTGGAGAAAAGCGCGTGAGAATAGCGGGTTAGCCAGCAAAAAAGGACAGGCAGAGAAGCCTAATAAAGGGCTGCTGTACGAGTGAATACTGGTGAAGGAGAAGCGTTGTATCACCCGTGCAGCAGCATAAAAAGCAGACGCGTGTTAACGGGTTGAGACGTTATTCAGGGTCGCGGTCAACATTAAGCGGCGACCATGCCTGGCGCACGGGCATGATTTCCAAGCGATTAATATTAATATGCGCGGGCAGTGTGGCGAGATAGTAGAGCTGCTCGGCAATGTCTTCGGCCTGAAGCGGCGTAGTACCGCGATACAGTGCATCGGAGGCTTCCTGATTGCCTTTCGTGCGTACCAGGGTGAATTCGGTTTCCGCCAGGCCCGGGGCAAGGTCGGTAACCCGTACGCCAGTGCCTAATAAATCGCAGCGCAAGTTGTAGCTAAACTGTTGAACAAACGCTTTGGAGGCGCCGTATACATGGCCGCCAGGGTAAGGCCACTGGCCTGCCACAGAACCAAGATTCAAGATGCTGGCACCTTTACCATGCGCCAGTAGCAGTGGCATCGCGGCGTGAGTGACGTTGACCAGCCCGGTGATGTTGGTATCAATCATGGTATGCCAGTCGTTGAGGTCGACCTGCTGCGCAGGCTCGGGCGCCAGTGCCAAGCCTGCATTATTGATCAAGCAGGTGAGCGGCAAAAAGCGCTCAGGTAAATTGCTGATAGCGTTGGTGACCGCGTCGCTATCGCGTACATCAAGTGTCAGGGTTAATACCGGCACCTGCTGTGAAAGCTCGCTCTCAAGCGCTTTCAAGCGCTCTTCCCGGCGGCCAGTCAAAATCAATGACCAGCCTGCTTTTGCAAAACGCATGGCGGCGGCCTTACCAAAGCCGGATGTTGCACCGGTAATTAAAACGCTGGGCATTGCGAAGACTCCTTTAGTGGGCGGACACAATAGATTCAGTCCTAATGTAGCCTGTTTCGCTTGGCTTCTTGAAGGCTTAATGGCTATTTGCTTGATGCCAATAGATTAGCCTAACTGACGACGCCAGCGATTCTCTATGGTATCAAGCTCGGCCGGACCGTAGTGAGCGCTGCTTTGGCCTGAATAATGTCCCCAGAGCTGATCGCCTAAGTCGTAATGCCACCACTCACTAGGTAAGTTAGTAAACCCTTGGGCGGCCATAGTGTGGTAGAGCAAGCGCCTATGGCCCCGGGCTTGACGCTGCGATTCATTAAGGCTTCCCAGTTGTTCAAAATGATCCGTATGTGAAGCTGGCAGCGTCTCATCAAACAGTGTGCCCATATCTAACGGCACACCATCCAAGCCGCAGAGTGTGATGTCAACCGCCCCTCCGGTTAAGTGAGGGCTGGGAGCACTGCTATCCCGGCTAGGTATTGAGACAAACTCGCGGGTGCGGCATAAAAGCTCGCTATCGCTCAGCGTAGGTTCACGATGGCGAATCGCCTCCTGTAGCGTTTCGAATAGATACTGTTGAACCCGCCAAGGGCGCCAGCCGTCTAGCACAATCAGCCCGATATCCTTGGGCAGGCTACGAGCAGCAGCTACCAGCGCGCGGTAGACACCTTCACGTACAAAGCATTCGTTCACGGCGCCGGGTATACCCAGCCGGGCATAGGCGGGGAAGACGCGAACCGATGGCGAGGCCAGGCTCATGGGAAGCAGGCGTTCTCCATTATCGGCAATTGGCAGGCGGCTCACCTGCTCCCAGTGAGGAGCAGGATGGCTTGGAATCGGCGACAAGGCCTTATCAGAGAGCAAATATGCAGACATTGTCTTATCCAAAAGAGGTGGGTAGCCACAGTGCTAGCGCAGGGAAAAAAATAATTAGCAACAGCACGGCGATAGCCGTTAGTACAAAGGGCCAGATTGTTCTGAATAATGAGACAATTTCCAGTCGGCTGACCGCGGCGGCTACGAAAACACAGGCACCCAAGGGCGGAGTGATTAAGGCGATTGTGATATTCAGTGTAATAATTACGCCTAGGTGCACCGGATCGATACCTGCCATCATGGCGACCGGTGCAAAGATAGGAGTTAGCAGCATCAGAGCTGATACCTCTTCCATGAACATGCCCGTCAGGAAGGTAATCACACTAAGCAGGAGTAATATCATGACAGCATTGTCGATATAGGGCGTAAGCAGAGAGACAAACTGCGCGGGCACTTGAGCGTAGGAAAGTAACCAACTGATGGTTGCTGAGGCGGCCATGATCAGAAAAATGGCGCTTGTAAGACGCGCAGTATCTGCTACTGCCTGCCAGCAGTGGCGCAGGTGCAAATTACCCAATACCACACCGCATAGTCCGACATAAAGCGCTGTAAGTGCTCCGGACTCGGTAGGCGTCACAAATCCTAGAACAATGCCTGCTACGATAATAAATGGCGCCACTAGCGCTGGAAGGGCGGCAATAAAGGCAATCAGCAACTGATACAGCGACGGCAAATTACCACTTTTAGGCAGTCTGTGACGCCAAGCGTACCAAGCATTCATGCTCATGAAGGCAATGCCTAGCAGAAGGCCCGGTATAATACCGGCTAGAAACAGATCCCCTACTGAGGTGTTGGTTAGCGATGCATACAGAATCATGAAGATGCTGGGTGGTATAATCGGACCGATTAACGAGCTACCTGCTGTCAAACCGGCTGCAAACGCCCGTGAATAGCCTTCTTTCTCCATGGCCGGCACCAGCAGCGAGCCAAGCGCAGAAGTGTCTGCCACGGCGGAGCCGTTAACGCCAGCGAAGAAAACGCTAGATACCACGTTGACATGCCCCATACCTCCGCGTAGATGGCCGACCAATAGCCGCGCAAGGCCCATCAGGCGTTCTGTCAGGCCGCTAGCATTCATCAGATTACCTGCCAAGATGAATAGCGGAATCGCCATCAAGGAAAAAACGTTGATGCCACCAAAAAACTGCTGCGGCATCATACGTGGAATCATGGAGGGGTCGACAAACATAAAGCCAACCAGCGCTGTAACCAGCAGCGAAATAAATAGTGGTAAACCGAGTAGCACATGGACTAAAAAAACGCCCAGCATGGTAATAATCATGCCCTGTCCTCCACGGTTTTAAGCGGGGCGGGACCATAGAGCAGGATATGCCAAGCCAGCAGGGCAAACCCCAATGGCAAGGAAAGCAGGGGTACTGAGCGGCTGATACCTAGACCCGATGTAGTAAACATATTAACCGATAGCGCGTAGCGGTAGCTGACCCAAGTGCCACCGACGGCTAGAAATAGTGTAAGCAGCCATTGGTACAGGTTTAAAAGACGTGCCAACGGCGCCGGCAAGAGTCGTTCCAGCAGACCAACCCGCATATGTCCACCTTCAGACCATACGGCGCCAGCGGCGATCATTACGGTAGCAATAATCAAAAAGCGTGACAGCTCGTCGGTCCAGATGGGAGCGCCGCCTGCGATATAGCGGGTAAAGACGCCGTATAGAATGGCGAGCACATTCACTGATAGTAGCAACCCAGCTAGGGTAAGCGTGACCGGGCGGCTAATGGCCAGCATGTGGTGGCGAAGCGTGGTCAACATGATGATATTCCCGACAACACGAAAGGGAAGGGCCGACATTAATCGGCCCCGATAATTACGCGTCAAGCAGCTGGTTAATCGTTGAGCTCACTCATGCCGGCATCTTCAAGCGCCATATCTATCCAGCTTTGACCAATGCCACGCTCCGCCAGCCACGCCAGGTAGGCGGGCTGACCCACGGTACGAAATGCTTCCAGATCCTCTTCTGAGGGGCGAATCACCTCCATGCCTTGCTCCTCAAGGTAGGCGATACGCGAGTCTACTTGGGACTCATTGGCTTCGCGGGCATTCTTGTTGGCTTCGTTCACCGCTTCCATAAACGCCGAGCGTAACTCATCGTCCCAGCCAGCGATCATCGCACTATTGCCCACCAGGAATTGGTCGGAGTATTGAATATTGGCAAGCGTCAGGTAGTCCTGCACTTCATAGAGACTAGCAAGCGCGATATACATCGGCGGATTCATCTGGCCGTTGGCAACACCAGTGCGCAGCGCCATGTAAGTTTCTGTCCAAGGGATGGGCGTGCCCGATGCGCCAAAGGACTCATAGAGGGCGACTTGGCTTGGGTCCATTGCTCTGAAACGTAGACCTTTGAAATCATCCGGATGGCTGATTGGCCGTTCACTGTTGGTAAACGCCAGAAATCCGCCCTCTTCTACAACGGCGAGCATGTCTATACCCGCTCGGTCTTGAAGAGTGTCGCTTAAGGCTAGCCAGTAATCACCTTCATCGAAAAATGTCCGGGCCGCATCGAAATCTTCAAACAGAAACGGAATGGCGCTCACAAATATCTCATCGACCAGAGGGGAGACGCCCGCAAACGATGCGATATTGAGCATGGGCGTATTCATTGTCTGCTCCATGCGTTCCTCTTCTCCGCCCAGCATACTGTTCGGGAAAAGTTGCAGTTTGATCGTGTCGTTGGTTTTCTCTTCGACAAGCTCTTTTAGGTTGGTGGCAAATACGTGAACCGCATTTTTCTCAGGATCCGGAGCACCGTTATAGCTCAAGTTAATGCTCGTGGCGGCATACGCGTTTCCAATCAGCAGTGCAGAACCAAGCATACATGCGCCCGTAAGTAATTTGGGCATAAAGTGAGACGTTAACATTAAGATCTCCTTGTTTATAATATAAAAGGCAGTTATCAGGATGTATCTTGCTAGAGTGTTTTTATGATTGACGTAAGAAGACTAAGCATTGATGCGTTGACTATTCAATACTTAAAGCGTTGTCTTTAACGCAACAGGCGGGGCGCATTACTGGAAAAAAAACGCATGCCTTTATTAAGGTGTTTCACGCAGGCATGCCCGGCAACAGTGAGTTCTTGGCCTAGGAGGCTGACAATCTGTGCACGCGCATCATTCATCAATGAATATTTCATGGGCAGACTAGTAATTTCGTTACGCTCAATCTCATCAATAATAGTGAGTTCGGGCATGAAGGTGACACCAATGCCTGAGCGTACAAAGTTCTTGAGTACGGCTACCGAATTTGTATGGAGACGTGCCTCAAGGTGAACGCGCTCATGGTGGGCCACCATGTTGACCATTTGGCGCATCCCAAAAGGGTTATCCATAAGGCCTAGCGGCCAAGGGAGTAAATCGTTCAAGTTGATAGGGCGGTGCAACGTGCAAAGTGGATGGCCAGGAGGCACAATTAGATCCAGCGGCTGACAGGTTTCCACATGGCAGTAGAGTGCTGGGTCAACCGGGGGGGCGTAGAGTAGCGCAAGTTCTACTTCGCGATCCTTAAGCAGTGATATTGCCTCATTGACACCGGCCATCCGGATCTCGACATTAATGCCATTAAACGTCGACATAAAGTCGCCCAGAGGCTTGGCGATCAAGTCAGCGATAAACCCCTCACCTACGGCGATACGTACATCTCCGCGCGTCAACCCTTGCAGTTCCATTAACTGTGATAAAACAGCCTCTTCCTGAGCCCGCTGGGTATGAAAATGGTGTACCAACAGTTGTCCGGCTTGGGTGGGATGCATGCCTCCGCCGTGGCGCTCGCACAGCTTGACGCCCAGCTCCTCTTCCAACGCCTTTATTTGCCGGCTAAGCGCCGACGCATCGACATCCAAGTAAGCTGCTGCACGGCGCAGCGAACCTCTGCGAATTACCTCGTTAAGATAGTTCAGAGCGCGCTGGTTGAGCATTGATAGTAGCCGTTAGAAAAATGAATTAGCAGCTTATCAGAGACTACAGTGGATAAAATGGTAACAGGGCAGCTTCCCCCTTTAGGAGCAATACTCTCCTTGTAAACGAGCGCATTATTTTGCCCGTTGCTGGGTTTTAGCTGACAATGCCAATCAACACGATGGTTATGGTTGGGGATATTGCATGCAGGCAAATGGTTTTTTTGACAGGGTGGGGGAAACCATCGGCGATGTAATTCGTACAGTGGTTGAGTTCCTATTGGCTATTTTTACCAACTTCTTCGGTGCCCTTGAAGAGTTTGTCGATGGGCTCAGTCGTTCGCTGGGGATCAACGCGTCATTTTTTAGCCTTCTGGTGTTAATCATAGGGCTTTATCTATTGTGGGGTGGTGTGCGAGCGTTGTTACGCGGATCGTTGTTTGGCGCCATTGTACGGATTTTACTGGCGCTATTTATTCTTTCTTGGCTCATTATGTGATTAGCGTCATCATAACGATGATGCAAGTAAGCTTGCTAAGTATCTGTATTGATGGCGTTAATCAGTCCGCCCGATAATGTTTTGAAACGCATTCATAACGCTATGACCATTTATCATTTGCCTATTTGGTGCAATTTGCCATCATTTCGCACTTCTTTAGTGCAATGAGAGCGAGATGAAAACGTATCTTGGCAAAATGCGGGGCGAACGTATTCAGCGCAATCGGGTAGGTTGGCAGGATGCTGTATGGTCATGGTTGGGCGCATTTACCGGTATGGCGGTGATTTGCTGGTTAAGCTCGGCATGGCTTTCCCAGCAGTTGCTGATTGTGGGTTCGTTTGGGGCAACGTCGGTACTGATCTATGCCGCACCGGAAAGTCCGTTTGCGCAGCCCAGCCATGTGCTGTTTGGCAGTGTCCTGTCAGCGTGTATTGGGGTGGGCTGTTACCAGCTTTTGGGGGCAACGCCTCTTTCCATGGCGCTTTCGGTATCGCTTTCCATTCTGATTATGCAATTAACCCATACGGTGCATCCGCCCGGCGCTGCTGCGGCGCTTATTGCGGTAGGTGGTGGTGCCAGTGTGCATAACCTGGGCTGGTGGTACCCGCTGCTGCCCATCGGCATGGGCTGTGTGGTGATGCTGGCGATCGCAATTTTGGTTAATAACCTGGCACGCCATCGCCGCTATCCGCGCTATTGGTAGTGTCCGTACGATTGATAGTGGAACTAAAGGCGGTTTAACTGCTGCTCCAACGCGAAAATATGTGCATCATCGACGTTTAAATGCCGCAGTGCCTGAGCCAGATTAACCAGGTAGTCACGGTTGGGGCCGCTAGGGCCAGACGCGTGAGCAATCTGGCGGGCCATATCATCAAGCGGCGCTGGGCCTAGAAAGGCGGGGTTATCGTCGGTTGCCAGATACACCAGCCCTTGCGTTTGCGCTTGATCACCCTCGTTAGTGCTTGAGTCACTGTCCGTAAAAAACAGGGGCGTTAACTCGCGCAAGTAGCCATTTTTCTCGCGGTGATCCAACGGCGCTAACGTCTCGGGAGTAATGCGGTAGGCCATGCCGTGGCAAATAGCCCCTGGGACAGGTGTGAGAGTGACCACGCGACCAGGCGCTTCCAGCGTGCCACGATGATCATGGGAACCTTGCCAGAAGCGGCGTTCCCAACCGGTAATATAAGCACTGCGTTTTTCCAGGAAGGGAAAATCCGCTTTCCAGATCAGCGATCCGTACCCGAAAATCCAGATTTCCGCATCTGCATCGAAGCAGTGGCGCTGCTGGTTGATGGCAGTAGTATCGATCAACATGGGCCCCGTCACGTGGTTTAAAATGCCATGGTAACATGACCAGGCACTCTCCCCTGGAGCACTCATGCGCGCTATTTTTCTGGTCGATAATGGCTCATTACGCCCGGCCGCCACCCGCAATTTACGCCGTATAGCGGTCTTGCTCAGCCAACAAACAGGCGAGGCGGTGTGCGCCGCGTCACTGCTCCACTCCCATAAAATCCCGGCTGATGAACTAGAGGGCACTCCCGCACTTACCCTTGGGCCTGCCGCTGAGCGCAGCGCGGAGCAAGGGGCTACCGAGATCATCGTTTTGCCGTTCTTTTTTGGGCCAAGCAAGGCCTTGACCGACTATCTACCCGAACGTATGGCGACCCTGCAAGCGCGCTTTCCTAACGTGAGTGTACGAGTTGCCCAGCCGTTGGTGGACGAGCAGGGTGATAACGACCTGCGGCTGGCCAGGCTGTTGGCTGACAACGTACGCGAGCATCTTAACGGTACGCGCCCCCGGGTTGCGCTTGTCGACCATGGCAGCCCTATTCCTGAAGTTACGGCCGTGCGCAATCGGCTGGCCGGGCAGTTGAGCGTGCTGTTAGCGGATGAGGTTGCTTGCGTGGCCGCAGCGTCCATGGAACGGCGTGAAGGTGAGGCGTATCGCTTTAACGAGCCGCTGTTGCAAAACCTGCTGGATAACCCCGATTTTCACGATGGGCCGGTCGTTCTGGCGATGCTGTTTCTCTCGCCGGGCAGGCATGCAGGGGAAGAGGGTGATATTGCCGAGATTTGCCAGGCCGCTCAACAGCGTCACCCTACGCTTAATGTTGCGACCACAAGGCTGGTCGGTGAACATTCCGGTATTGTCGATATTTTGCACTCTCGGCTATGCCAAGCGATTGATGGGCAACGCTTTCTGCTGGAGCTGCCCGCCCCCGATAGCACACTGCGTTAGGCGAAGGGTGTAACGTTGTCCAAGAGCGCGTAGAATCGCGAGCCTTTGTACGCGCAATTACTCCGCTAACCAGGGTCACCATCTTGATCGCAACCGCCAATATCACCATGCAGTTCGGGGCCAAGCCTCTGTTCGAGAACGTCTCCGTCAAATTCAACAACGGCAATCGCTACGGGCTGATTGGCGCTAACGGTTGCGGCAAGTCGACCTTTATGAAGATTCTGGGTGGCGAGCTTGAGCCAACCTCCGGCCAGGTCATGCTGGATAACAGCACGCGGCTGGGCAAGCTGCGCCAGGACCAGTTCGCCTATGAGAATGAGCGGGTCATCGACACTGTGATCATGGGCAATACCGAGCTTTGGAAGGTTGCAGCGGAACGCGAACGCATCTACAGCCTGCCGGAAATGAGCGAAGAAGACGGTATGGCCGTGGCCGACCTGGAAGTGCGTTTCGCTGAGCTGGATGGCTACACTGCCGAATCCCGTGCCGGTGAATTGCTTCTGGGCCTGGGGATTCCCATTGAGCAGCATACCGGCCCTATGAGTGAAGTGGCTCCCGGTTGGAAGCTGCGCGTGCTGCTTGCCCAAGCGCTCTTTTCAGACCCTGATGTATTGCTGCTCGACGAGCCTACCAACCACCTGGATATCAACACGATCCGGTGGCTGGAAGATATTCTGACGGCGCGTAACAGCACCATGATTATCATCTCTCACGACCGCCACTTCCTGAACAGCGTATGTACGCATATGGCGGACCTGGATTATGGTGAGATTACCCTGTTCCCGGGTAACTATGACGACTACATGACGGCAGCAACTGCCGCGCGTGAGCGTCAGCACTCGGATAACGCCAAGAAAAAAGCCCAAATTGCCGAGCTTCAGCAGTTTGTTAGCCGCTTTTCGGCGAACGCCTCGAAAGCCAAACAGGCGACCTCGCGGGCGCGCCAGATCGATAAAATCAAGCTCGAAGACATCAAGCCTTCCAGCCGGGTAAGTCCGTTTATCCGCTTTGACCAGAACAAGAAGATTCACCGTAATGCGGTCAACGTGGATGCGATCACCAAAGGCTACGATGGCGGTGCGCCGCTGTTTGAGCGCTTCTCCATGTCCGTCGAAGCGGGTGAGCGTATTGCGATCATCGGCCCCAACGGTATCGGCAAAACGACCCTGCTGAAAACTCTGGCGGGCGACCTTCGCCCCGATAAAGGCGAAGTGAAGTGGACCGATGCGGCCGAAGTTGGCGTCTTTGCTCAGGATCATGCCGATGACTTTGCCGTCGATATGACGCTCTTCGAGTGGATGGGGCAGTGGACCCAGGGGGGCGAGCAAGTCGTACGCGGTGCGCTGGGGCGCATGCTGTTCTCAAGCGACGATATTGGAAAGTCCATCAAGGTCATTTCCGGCGGTGAACAGGGACGCATGCTGTTTGGCAAGTTAACCTTGACTAATCCTAACGTACTGCTGATGGATGAGCCGACCAACCACCTGGATATGGAATCCATTGAGGCGCTAAACCTCGCGCTGGAAAACTATCCCGGTACGCTGGTGTTTGTCAGCCACGACCGTGAGTTTGTGTCGTCACTCGCCACACGCATTATCGATATGCAGCCTGACGGCATTGTCGACTTCAGCGGCAGCTATGACGACTACCTGCGTAGCCAAGGCGTGGTGTAAACAGCACCATCATCAACGGCTAAGGCATTGAGCGTGAACTCATCAGCCGATAATGGAGGCGTAGGTCGCTTCCGTTACCGGCTGGTGGTGGATATCCAATACATCCGCGTTTAAAAGACGTGACCTGGTAATCAGAGCTTTTATAGTAACAGCGTTCTAACATGAATATATATGCAAAAAGCACCACACAAGTGGTGCTTTTTGCTGTTATGAACACGCATTTACGTCGGCGTATTAACCAATACGATCATAACCGTTATCCATAAACGGGTAATCGGTATAGCCTTTCTCGTCGCCACCGTAGAAGGTGGCGTGATCAGGCTCATTCAATGGTGCGTTCTTATAAAAACGCTCTGCCAGGTCGGGGTTGGCGATATACGGACGGCCAAAGGCGGCGGCTTCCGCGTTGCCTGAACCGAGCAGGGCCTCGGCACGTTCGGCGTTATAGTTACCGCAGTAGATCAGGCTGCCGCTAAAGCGCTCGCGCATCTGCTCGCGAAAACCGTCAGGGAACTGAATGTCGCCACCGGCCCAGTTAGGCTCGTTAAGATGCAAATAGGCAAGGCCACGCTTGGAAAGCTGATCCGCCATATAGAACGCCATCGCTTCAGGCTCATCGTCGGTTAATCCAAACAGCTCGATAAACGGCGTCATGCGAATGCCAACCCGGTCAGCGCCAAATACGTCAACAACGGCATCGACCACTTCCAGCGGGAAGCGCGCACGGTTTTCCAGCGAGCCACCGTATTGGTCGGTACGCTGGTTAGTGCCGGTGGCCAGGAACTGATTCAGCAAATAGGCGTTGGCCGCGTGCACTTCAACCATGTCGAAACCCGCACGCTTGGCACGCACTGCCGCCTGGCGGTAGTCATCCACAATGCCGGGGATCTCGTCGGTTTCCAGCGCGCGCGGTGTGCTGGTGGGGTGCTGGCCTGCGCTACCGTCTTCAAACTCAACAAAACACTGGGCGCCTTCACCTTTAAGCGCACTGGGCGCGACCGGCTGTTCGCCATTGGGTTGCACCATCTCGTGGGAAACACGCCCAACGTGCCAAAGTTGCAGCGCAATTCGACCGCCTTTGGCATGCACCGTGTTGACGACTTCCTTCCAGCCCGCTTCCTGCTCATCGGTCCAAATGCCTGGGGTGTAGACGTAGCCACGGGCAGTGGGAGAGATATTGGTTGCTTCACTAATAATCAGGCCTGAACCAGCCCGTTGCCCATAGTAGGCTTGCTGCCGTTTGCCAGGCACGCTATCCGGTGTGCGTGCGCGTGTGAGCGGTGCCATGATGACGCGGTTAGGAATCGACAGACTACCAAGTTGGGTCGGGGTAAAAAGTGCTTCAAATGCCATTCAGCTAACTCCTGTTACGTACACTGCTTTAAAGTGATGACACAATAGACCAGTTTACTAGTAAGCGCCAACCACTCTTCCTTGTGATTTGTTATGAGGTCGCCAGGCATAAAACAAAACCCCACCTTGATAAAGATGGGGCTTGGATGACTCATTGATGGCGCCGTTGATTAACAGCGTACCGGGCTAGTGACGTGCCTAAGTAACGATGTACCTGAGCGCGATGAACTCAATCTCGCTGCCAAGGCCAGCGCCGTTTAGGAGGTATGACGATTAGCTGAAGGGCATTGTTGAGCGGCAGCATAATCGCGGCTAACTGCCGGTGGCAGATAGCGCTATTGAGTACACCGGGGCACTGTTTCAGCAGTAGCTCGCACTGTTGGGCGGCGAGAAAAATTTGCTCAACTACTTGAGGGGCAAATAGCGGTTTGGCCTCTTTGCAGCAGCGGTTAAGTTCTCCGGCCAGCATCGAAAGCATTCCAGTATCCAGCCAGCAGGGCAGCGGGTCGTCCAGCCGGCCTGCAATTGAGTGCTGAATCGCCTCGAACGAGGTTCGTAAGAACCCAAGAGTCTGGCGAAGCTGTCGCTGCTCACTGGTCATGTCATTTGCCTGTACTTCGTCAACAAGTCGTCGATAAGAGAAAGAGAGTGTTTCTCATTTTCATCTATCGAGACGATAGCGCCAGTTAATGAAGGTGTCAATAAATGGTATGTGCCTTATCGTACCCGCTTAGAATCGACCGCGTTTACAGGCTTAACAAGTACACCCCTTGGACAAAATAGAAAATGCCAATACCGGTCACAATCCAGCGTGTCCATGTACGGAAGTTGGCATCGGTAAGGCGATGTAACACATGCGTGCCTACTTGAGTGCCCAGGATAGCCAACGGTGCAGCCAGCAGTACCATACCCCAATCCCCAGCACCTAGCGCCAGCGCAGCACTCAAGTAGAAGAGAATTTTAATACTATGCGCGACCACCTGAATCATTGCTTTAGTGGCCACCACTTCACGACGATCCATTCGAGAGCGTACAAAGAAAATATCGATCAGCGGCCCGGACACTCCGGCGGCAATGGTTAATCCACCCGATGCCATGCCGCAAAGCAGCGCGTGGCTCGTTCGGTTGGCGTTGAGGTGGAACCAGCGTTTGGGCATCCATACCAGAAGGGGCATCAAGCCAATTAACAGTGACACCGTGGCGGCATTGGCGCTATAGCCAAGCAACACCAGTAGCCCAGCGGCGCTTATTACGCCTAGCGTCATAAACGCGACCGTTCGCCAGACAATAAAGCGTCGTGATAACCATGCCCGCGACCCGTTAGCGGTAAGCTGGATGGCCCCATGCACGGCCATGGCGCTGGCCGCCGGGAACGCGAGCAGCAGAAACCACATCAGTACCAGCCCGCCCGCCATGCCGAAGATACCCGATAACATCGAGGTGAAAAAAACTACAAAAACAAAGAACGAACCGATGAGTAGGGACATAATAAAGCTACTTAGCTACGGCAAAAGGGCCAGACCTGATAAAAACGGCGGCATTGAAATTCGGCTTCACAGGCATTGAGCTGGGATTGATAACGGTTTGTGCGAGCGACGATCTGCCGTGCTGCGTTGATTACCTGAGGCTTGCTCTGGTACGTGCCACGTCGATACCCGCCTGCGCCCTCGTGGTAGGCGTAATAGAGATGCTCAGGATTGGTTAATGAAATGCCTGCTTGCTGCTGGGATCGGTGGTTGTACCAGCCGATGAAGTCGGTGGCGTGCTTCATGCTGGTGCGCCGCGCAAACAAGCTACCTGCCTGCTCCTGGTACTCTCCCCATACCGGGTCCTGCGCTTGGGCATACCCTTTTGCCGAAGAGGGGCGGGGGCCGGGGATAAAGCCCAAGTAATACTTGCGGTCAGGACGAATGTGGCTTTTAAAGGAAGACTCCTGCTGAATAAACGCCATTTGTGTCGCAATGGGCGTTCCCCACTTCTCCTGAGAGTCGCGTGCGTAGTCGTACCAAGTGGGCTGTTCGCGGAAAATTTCGCAAATATTGCTCTGGTCTTGTGGTGGGTTGGGGGCAAAGGTCGCACAGCCAGAGAGCAACAACACACACGCTAATCCTGCCCAGCTGCGCAGTGTTAGCAGTGAAGATGAAAGCGCAGCGTTAAAATTACCAACAGGGCGGAGCATGCAGAATTCCTTGTGGATAACAGCGTCATTGATAACAGGGCTATTGATAGCCGCCAGCATTAATACTGTTTAAGGGCTAGAGTTTATACGTACTAAAATCAGATTGTTATTAGTCATTAGCGCAAGTTGGGAAATGGGTGATGAAAATTCTAAACGGGATGTTTTTTCCCGATGGGGTTGGGGCTTATGATCTCCTGCCCGTTGAGCGACCCTGGCTGCCGACCAGGCAGCCCAGCACTTCAGGCTTGTTGGCATCTGCTGGTGGCAGCAGATAATAGGGCGTGGGCACGACCAGCAGGCTCAAGCAGCTTTCTTCTAAAGCCTAAGCTGTTCGTTACTTAACGGTGACGTTACCATCAAGTTGTCGCCGCGTAACTAACTTGGTAGGACCAACCCAGCAGGAGAGTTGTCATGTATATCGCAATGAACCGTTTTCAGATTGCCCCAGGCCGCGAAGAGGATTTTCTGGAGGTGTGGCGTAAGCGTGATTCGCACTTGAGCGACGTGCCCGGATTCAAACAGTTCAACATGTTGCAGGGCGCAAGCCAGGAAGAGCACACCGTGTTTATTTCCCACAGCGTATGGGAGTCGGAAGCGGCTTTCCGCGCCTGGACCCAGTCAGAGGCGTTTCGCAAGGCCCATGCGGGCGCCAAGTCACCGGAAGGTATCTACCTGGGGCCGCCCAAATTTGAAGGTTATGAGGTCGTGCTTTAAGCACAGGAGCGGCGGCCTGGCCTCTCTTAATAGAGCGCCAGGCCGAGTGAGAGCAGTACACTGTAAATCAGCGTCGATAGCGCGGTTTTTTTCAGCATGCCGGTAAGCGTTTCACCGTCGGTGGAGTGGTGTAGCGTTCTGGCAGCGTCTGTTAACGGTTTGGCAACCAGTAGGCAGCTCCAGCTAAGCCAGGGGGCGGGCAGTGCGACCAGATAAATCACGGTGAGCAGTAGCGCCATTGCCAGCAATATCCAGTGGTAGGTAATGGCGTTAGCGCGGCCCAAGCGCACCGCCAAAGTGATCTTGCCGTTGCGCGTGTCGCTTTCGATATCGCGCACGTTATTCACGTTCAATACAGCGGTTGCCAGTAACCCGCAAGCGGCGGCGGGCAGTAGTGTAAGCCCGTCCAGTTGTTGTGCATGCAAGTAGTACGTGCCGAGCACCCCTAACAAGCCGAAGAAGATAAAGACCGCAATATCTCCCAGCCCCCGGTAGCCATACGGCGTGCCGCCCAGCCCTACGGTATACGTGACCGCGGCCAGCAGCGCGGCAGCACCCAGTAGAATAAAGATGAGAATGGACGCCCACTGATTGCCAAAAGCCGTCAGCAGTAGCAACAGCCCACACAGGGCGGCAACGACCGCCATCACCACCATTCCACCGCGCATGGCGCGTGGGCTTAGTAACCCTGAAGAGACCGCGCGAACCGGGCCTATGCGCTGGTGATCATCCGCCCCCGTTGCCGCATCGCCGTAATCATTGGCCAGGTTTGAAAGCACTTGCAGGGCAATCGCCGTTAGCAGGGCAAGGAGTAGCACGCTCGGATTAAACCCTTGTGCGTGCGCCGCAAGGCCTGAGCCAAGCAGGATAGAGGCACATGCCAAAGGCAGCGTACGAGGCCGGGCCGCTAATAACCAAACCTGGAACGGGCGGTGCTTGTCGGGTTGATCCATTGCTTTGGTGTCCTGGTCGTGATGACGTTAAATGACTAAAAGGGCGTGCGTAGCTATGTATTATTAAGTGCTAAAAATTAGACCTGCGTCAAAAGAAGCAGCAGTGTCTTATCGCAAACTATTGTTAATCCCTCTTAACAGGAGTTAATTCGATGATCGGCGACTTATTTAGACAAAGCAAATATGCAGCGCTTGTTTGGCTAGCCTTCCGGCTTTATCTTGGGATTACTTGGCTCAGTTTGGGGATCGGCAAACTGACGGGCGGTTTTGATGCGCAAGGGTTCCTGAGTAACGCGGTGGCGAACCCTGTAATGCGGGAAGGGAGCATGGTGTATCCCAACTACGTTGCTTTTTTGGAGCATTTTGCGCTGCCCTATGCGGGTATGTTTAATGTGGTGATTCCGCTTGGGGAGATACTCGTGGGGTTGGGCTTGATCGTGGGGGTGCTGACCTCCTTTGCAGGCTTCTTCGCTATTGTAATGAATATGTCGTTTCTAATGGCGGGTACGGTCTCCACCAACCCGTGGATGATTGCGTTAACCTTTTTCTTACTGGTAGCGGGCGCGAACGCTGGCCATTTTGGGGGGGACCGTTGGGTCTTACCCTATATCAAGCAGAGGCTGGGCATTACGCGCCGCACCCGATTTATCTGAGACGCGGGGCCACTGATTGTCTGAACACATGCGCTGGGTAACAGGCGGCAGCGTCGCTGAACTTATGGACCGGCTTGATGCGTTGTCTGTGCCGTCCATCCAGGGGGTTATACGCCTGAGCGTGCCTTGCCGCGTTGATAGCCTGATGGGGTGGTTGGACGCGCAAACGGTTTTTCCGCGCGGCTACTGGAAAGCGCGAGACGCTGGCGCACCTGAGTACGCGACGCTAGGCATGGTCAGCGCGGCCGATTCGCTTGAGACGCTACAGGCCGACCTTGCCAAACTCGCAACCTTGCCTGATGAGCAGCCGGACTATTTCGGCGGAATGGCGTTTGATGCTACGTCGCCCGGTTGGGAAAAATTCAAAAACTGCTGTTTCATATTGCCGCGTGTTGAACTTAAGCGCTCACAACAGGGGGCGCTACTGACGCTCAATTTGCGCTTTGACGACCGCTGCGGCGACCTTGAAATAGCCGAAGCACGCGCCTTTCTAGCCAGTCTCCAGCAAGAACAACCGCTACCCCCTCTGCGTCCGCATGCCTATTTACGTTATGACGCCCCTGCCCAGCAGGCGTGGTCAGCGTGGGTGTCCCAGGTGACCCACGCTGATCAGCTGTGCCACACGCCCAAAGTGGTGTTATCACGAGAGACGCGTTTGGTTATCGCGGACGATGCATCGAAAACGCCATCGCCCTGGGCACTGCTGGACCGCTGGCAGGCAGAGGCGACGGCGTGCTTTCAATTAGGCATTCAGTGGGATTCAGAGACCGCCTTTATCGGTTGCCCACCGGAGCGCCTTTATCAGCGAGAGGGTACGCAGCTGGTAACCGAGGCGCTAGCAGGTACCACCCATCGTGGAGCTGATGCACGAAAGGATCAATACCTTGCCGAGGCACTGTTGGCAGATACCAAAAACAGCCTGGAGAACCAGTGCGTTTATGAGGATATTCTTGCCCGGCTTGAGCCTTTGTCTCGCGTTGTTCAAGCCGGGGAGGCCCATGTTCTCAAGCTGCGCTCTGTGCAGCATATCCGCCGCCTTATTCATGCTGAGCTACATCACACGGTAACGGACCAGACGCTGCTTGCCAGTTTGCCGCCTACTCCAGCGGTAGGTGGTGTTCCCCGCGCATCGGCGCTGGCGTTTATCCGCCAGCATGAACGCCACCAGCGGGGCTGGTATGCGGGTGTGTTTGGCCGGGTGAGCCTGGCCAGTACGGAGCTTGCGGTGGCTATCCGGTGTGCTCATATCGGCGCTAATGAAATTCGCCTTTATGCCGGTGCGGGCATTGTCGCGGGCTCTCAGCCTGATGCAGAGTGGCGTGAGCTGGACAACAAAATTGCCGACATTATGTCGCTGCTCAACATGGGGTAATACCAATGACCGCGAATGCCATGCCGCGCGGCTTTCCGCTTCAGCACGCTACCTTTAACCATGTGTGGGCCGCACTGCTGCTTGAGGAGCTTTACCGCTTGGGCATGCGCGACGTTGTGCTGGCGCCGGGCTCACGCTCGTCGCCGCTCACCATGGCGGCCAGCGAGCATGCCGGGCTTCGCTGCCACTGCCATTTTGACGAGCGTGGCCTGGCCTTTATGGCACTGGGCCTTGCGCGCGGAAGTGGCCGCCCGGTAGCGGTTATCACCACCTCGGGCACGGCGGTTGCCAATCTGTATCCTGCCGTCGTAGAAGCCAAGCTAATGGGTGTGCCGCTGGTAGTGCTCTCAGCCGACCGCCCTATTGAATTACTGGATAACGGCAGTAACCAGGCCATCGACCAGCGCGACATCTTTGCTCGTCATACCGTGATGCATCACGACCTTCCGCCCCCTGGCCCTGAACTGAGCGCCGCGTTTCTACTCAGCACTATTGATCAGTCCATTGATCAACAGCAGCGTACGCTAGGCCCTGTGCATTTTAACTGCCGCTACCGCGAGCCTCTTTACCCCGGCCACCAGAGAGAGGATGCCACGGATTATCTGGCGCCTCTCGGAAGCTGGCTGGCCTCTTCAGTGCCGTGGAGCCAGTGGGTATCCAGTACGCAAGCGCCCGTATTTTCTACTGAGTGGGCAGATTTTTCGTGTCAGCGAGGCGTTATCGTGGCGGGATGTATAGATGACCCGCACCAAGCGCAGCAGGTGGTGACGTTATCACGTCGATTAGGCTGGCCACTGTTGGCGGATCTACAAAGCCAGGTACGTTTTGACCGCCAAAACGTGATCCATTTTGACCTGGCGCTGCACGATCCTCATTTTGTCGAGGAGTTGGAGCGGGCCGATGTGTTGCTGCAATTTGGCGGGCGTCTTATCTCCAAGCGCCTGACGCAGTTTATTGCTCGTCATTCCTGGCAGGATGTTTGGCTGGTGGACTCGCGCCCCCAGCGGCTCGACCCTGATTACAGCGTTAAGCGCCGTTTCATTTGCCCGCCCGAGGCCGTGGTGGCCGCGCTTGAACCTGAAAATAAACATGAGCGTGAGACTGGGACAGGTGCTGAGCGCACCCCTTGGCACCGGCTTAACCAGTGCCAACAGCGCATCAGCAATATCGTGAATCAACGCTGTAATACCTTTTCAGAGTTGGGCATTTGTCATCGGGTGTTGCAGCAGGCAACCGGGCAGCTGTTTGTGGGTAACAGTATGCCCGCAAGGCTGATGAACATGCTGGGCGCGTACCGCACAGCACCTTTGCGGGTGTTCACCAACCGCGGAGCTTCCGGTATCGATGGGCTGATCGCCACGGCCTACGGCGCCAGCGCTACCAGCGACCAGCCCACCACGCTGATTGTGGGCGATATCAGTGCGCTGCATGACCTTAATAGCCTGGCGCTGCTGAAGCAGGCCGTTCAGCCGCTGGTGGTGATCATCCTCAATAATGATGGCGGCAGCATCTTTCATATGCTGCCAGTGCCCAAGGAAGGTGCGCTACTTGAGCGTTATTTCCGTCAGCCACACGGTTTGAGTTTTGAGTACGCGGCGCAAATGTTTGGGCTTGCCTACGCCGCACCTGGCTCGCTGGAGAGCTTCGATGCGGCCTATGCCCGAGCCCTGGAAAGGGGCGTTACACTGATTGAGCTTAACGTGCCACATCAGCAGGTTGCAGACGATCTTGTGGCACTGGCGGCAACGCTAGGTAGGCGCGATAACCATGAAGGCTGAATATGAAGCGCAAGCCCAGCCACGCCCAACGCTGGTTATGCTGCACGGCTTGTTAGGTGATCGCCACGATTGGGCGGAGGTCATCGCCGCGTTGAAAGATGTGCCGTGCCTGGCGTTGGATTTACCGGGCCATGGCCAAAATGACCAAGTGGCGGTCGACTCTTTCTCCGCTTTTCACCACTGGCTAACCGATACGTTGGCCGCGCAGGATATTCACCGCTACTGCTTGCTGGGCTACTCGCTGGGTGGGCGTTTGGCTCTTGATCACGCCCGCCGCCAACCTGCGGGGCTTGAGGCGCTTTGGCTGGAGAGCGCTCATCCAGGCTTGCCCGAAAGCGAGCGCGATGAGCGTATGGCCCATGATGCACGCTGGGCACAACGCTTTGCGCTGGAACCTCTTGAACGCGTGCTTACCGACTGGTATCGGCAGCCCGTCTTTGCTGACCTTACACATGCGCAGCGAGCGCGGCAGATTGAACGGCGGTTGGCCAATCATGGCCCGTCCGTGGCGACAATGCTGCGAAGCACGTCGCTCGGCAGGCAGTCTTCTCAGTGGCCGTGGCTGGCTGAAACGTCACTTCCCATTGGTTACTTTTCAGGTCGGCAGGATACTAAATTTCACACACTTGCCGCCCGCTTGGCTAACATAGCCCCTCGCGTGCACCCTATAGCGCTTGAAGGCGGGCACAACCTGCATACAGAGCAAGCAAAAAGCATCGCCGAACCGATTAGCCGATGGTATCAACGCCTCGGCTAAACGGCTCGCTCACCTGGATTCAGTTAATCAACAGCAGCCACGGCAAGCCGATAGCCAGCCAGGCCACTAAGAACAGCAGACCAAAAATAGCCCCAAGCCGCCAATAAAGGGCGCTTGGCAGATAGCCACTGCCATAGTAAACCGGGCTTGGGCCGGTGCCGTAGGGGGTAATAATGCCCATAAAGCCCAGCGTGGGGAGCAGCAGCAGGATAAACATCTGCATATCCAACCCTGCAATACCGGAAGCCGCCGCCAGCATCACCGGCAACAGGGCGGTAACGTGGGCCGTGACGCTGGCAAATAGGTAGTGCAGGAGATAGAAGATCACCGTGAGCGCCACCATCGCCATGACGGGATTAAAGTGGCTGATTTGTTCACCCACTACGCCACCAAACCAGTTGACGAATCCGACCTGGCTTAGCCCGCCTGCCAGCGCCACCAGCGTTGCAAACCACACAAAGGTATTCCAGGCGGCTCGATTGTCGAGGATATCGTTCCAGCTCACGATACCGGTCAGCAGCATGCAGCAAATCACCACCAGGCCTACCAGGGAGGCGGACACAACATCGCCCGCAAAAATCCACAGTAGTAGCGCAGAGACGACCATGACGACCAGCAGTATCTCGTGGCGAGTAAGCGCCCCCAGTTTGTTCAGCTCATCCCGCGCCCAGTTGGACACTTCTTCACCGGCTTTCACTTCTGGCGCGCAGAGCCAGTAACAGAGCAGTGGGACCAGCAACAGCAGCAGAATGCCAGCGGGCGCTACGGCGATAAACCACTGCCCCCAGTTAATATGGATACCGGTAGCGCTTTCTGTCAGAGCAATGGCCAACAGGTTGGGGGCAAGCGCGGTTAGAAACAGCGAGCTGGTCACACAGGTAGAGGTGATCGCTGTCCACATCAGAAAACTGCCCATGCGCTTCATGCTGGGGCCATTGGGCTGGGAGTCGTAAAGCGGCGGCAGATTGCGAATGACCGGATAAATGGTGCCCCCGCTACGCGCCGTGTTGGAAGGTGTAAAAGGCGCCAGCACCGCATCGGCGATCATTACCGCGTAGCCCAACGTTAATGTGCGCTTGCCCATGGCCTTGACCAGCCAAAGTGATATGCGCCTGCCTAGCCCGGTTTTTTCATACCCCAGCGCGAACATAAACGCGCCAAAAATCAGCCATACAGTCGAGTTGGTGAAGCCCGAAACTGCCCATGAAAAGGCCTGGTTGGCAGCATTAAAGCCTTCGGTCGCTAGCTGTTCGGGTGAAAACAGCACCCAGCGGGAGAGCAGCGCCACCAGAGTCACGCCGATTAACCCAATGACCGCGCCTGGCAAGGGTTCAAAAATCAGCCCAACCACACAGCCCAGAAAAATAGCGAAGAAGTACCAAGCGTGAGGGGCAACCCCCTCAGGCGTGGGTATCAACGCAACGATAATGGCCACTACAAGCGGCGCCAACAACTTCCAGTCAAATGCCGATTGCACGCTACTGTTCATATCAAGCTGCCCCCCTCTTATTGGCTGCGAAAGCAGCCGAATCTCTTCACTGCTATCGCGGTTGATTTTCATCTGCTTGCGGTTACATACGTTGCAGAGAATGGCGATAGCGACTAATAGTTAAAAATTGTAGTTGGAATTCTTTATTAAAATTAATAAATGAGAAATTAAACTTAACTACTCTTGTTAAAGCATCGCCTGTCTTAAAGGTGTATTTCTTGATATGCGTCAATAGAGCCTGGCATGTGGGGATAGCACGTACCTGGAGTGTGATAAGTTCAACCAAAAGACACCGCATCGAAGCGTGTCGCCACTACCGCCTTTGGCCTGGCTACAGAAAGGGAGCATCATGCAGCATCGAGATTTCGATATCGTGATTGTGGGTGGAGGCGGCGCAGGCTTGCGTGCCGCTATCGCCGCGGCAGAAAGCGCCAAGGCACAGGGCATTTCTCAAAGCATCGCTCTGATTTCCAAGGTCTATCCTATGCGCTCCCATACCGTTGCCGCTGAGGGCGGTGCGGCGGCGGTAACCAGCGAGGAGGATACGCATCAGGCGCATTTTGACGACACTGTGTCGGGTGGCGACTGGCTGGTTGAGCAAGGCGTGGTGGACTATTTTGTGCATCATGCCTACCAGGAACTGGTGCAGATGGAGCGCTGGGGCTG
Source organism: Halomonas sp. AOP27-A1-41 (assembly GCF_052378605.1). Lineage (NCBI taxonomy): Bacteria > Pseudomonadati > Pseudomonadota > Gammaproteobacteria > Oceanospirillales > Halomonadaceae > Halomonas > Halomonas sp. AOP27-A1-41. The sequence continues at coordinate 179,571 of NZ_JBQSXT010000003.1, read as the reverse complement.
CCCCTGGAGCCGCAAGGAGGATGGTAATGTGCAGGTACGCCGCTTTGGCGGCATGAAAACCGCACGTACCTGGTTTGCCGCCGATAAAACCGGCTTTCACATGCTGCATACCCTGTTTCAAACCTCGCTCAAATATTCCCAAATTGAGCGCTTCGATGAGTATTTCGTCCTTGATCTTGCCGTGCACGAAGGGGCTGTCATCGGCGTAATTGCCCTTCAAGTGGCCACCGGCGAGCTTATTCTGCTGCGCGCCAAAGCCGTGATATTGGCAACAGGAGGTGCCGGGCGCCTGTTTCGCTTTAATACCAACGCAGGGATCGTGACTGGCGACGGGATGGCGATGGCCTATCGCCACGGTGTGGCGCTTAGGGACATGGAGTTTGTTCAGTATCACCCCACGGGCCTTCCCGGCTCCGGCATTTTAATTACCGAAGCGTGTCGTGGAGAAGGCGGTATTTTGCTCAATAAGGATGGCTACCGCTACCTTCAGGATTACGGGCTGGGCCCGGAAACCCCACTGGGCAAGCCGGAAAACAAGTACATGGAGCTGGGCCCTCGCGATAAGCTCTCACAGGCCTTTTGGCAGGAGCAGCAGGCGGGCCGCACTGGCACCTTTGGCGATAGCGATGTGGTCTATCTTGACCTGCGCCACTTGGGCGAAGCCTACCTTCTTGAGCGCCTGCCCTTTATCTGCGAGCTGGCTAAATCCTACATTAACGTTGACCCGGTCAAAGAGCCGATCCCTATCCGCCCGGCGGTGCACTACACCATGGGCGGTATTGAAACCAATCCCTACTGTGAAACGTCGGTTGCCGGGCTTTATGCGGCGGGTGAATGCGCCTCTGTTGGGCTGCATGGTGCTAATCGCTTAGGCTCCAACTCGCTCACTGAGCTACTGGTGTTTGGTCGTTTAGCGGGGGAGCAGGCAAGCCAGCGCGCGGCGCAAACCGAGTGGGCAGACATGCACCTTCTGGAAACCCAGGCTGCCCATCAGCAGGCAAAACTAGCGCATCTTTGTGATGGCGAGGGCAGCGGCGAGACGTGGGTGACGCTTAAGCATGCCATGGTGCAGGCCATGGAGAGTGGCTGCGGTATTTATCGTACCGAAGAGGGTATGCGGCAGTCGTTGGAGACGATTCGTGAACTGCGGGCGCGCTATCAGAAGATTCGTGTCAACGACACCAGCAAAATATTCAACACAGAGTTGCTTGAGTGCATTGAGCTTGGCTACGGGCTGGATATTGCCGAGGCATCTTGCCTTGGTGCACTGGAGCGGCGTGAGTCCCGTGGCGCTCACCAGCGCTTGGATGACGGTATGCAAACGCGCGATGACATTAACTACCTCAAGCACAGCCAGGTGTTTTATCAAGGCGATGCACACGCGCGGTTGGCATGGCAGGAGGTAGACGTGCGTTTTTCCGCGCCCGCAGAACGTACCTATGGGGATGCGTCCAAGGGAGGCAAGGCATGAGTACTCAGCAGGTATCCACCCGGCGCATCAGCGTCAAACGCTATTTACCCGACAATTCTACCGAGCCCTATTGGCAGGAGTATGAGCTGCCAGTCGACGACAGCACCTCATTGCTGGATGCGTTGAATCACATCAAAGAGCAGCTCGACAGCACTCTGAGCTACCGCTGGTCGTGTCGCATGGCGATCTGTGGCTCCTGTGGCGTTATGGTGAATGGCGTCCCCAAGCTTGGCTGTAAGACCTTCCTGCGCGACTTCGACGATGAGATCCGCATTGAACCGTTGGCGCACTTTCCCATACAGCGCGACCTGGTGGTTGATATGGAGATATTCCTCGATCACCTGGCCGCCGTTAAGCCCTATCTGATAGACGACAACCCGGTAAAGCCCTTTGATCCGAAGGCGCCAGAAACCTATCGCCAGTCGCCCCGGCAGCTTGCCCGTTACAAGCAGTTCGCTAACTGTATCAACTGTGGGCTTTGTTACTCCGCTTGCCCGCAGTTTGGGCTTAATCCTGAGTTTATTGGCCCAGGAGCCATTGCGCTGGGGCATCGCTATAACCTGGACAGCCGGGACCATGGCAGCACGCAGCGAATGGACGAATTGAACCGCCATGAAGGCGTGTGGAGCTGCACCTTTGTGGGCTTTTGCTCAAAGGTGTGTCCCAAACATGTTGACCCAGCGGCGGCTATCAATCAGAGCAAAGTGGCGTCCGCTAAACACACGCTAATTGCGTTGTTTAAGGGCTAGGAGAAAGGGTATGGATAAGTCGACATCTCAACGCTTTGTGCCGTTAAAACGTAACTGGTGGCTGAAACTTCGCTTTTTTAAACTCTATATGCTGCGTGAAGCGACGGTGATACCGCTGGTTTTTTTCCTGCTCTGCCTACTGGCGGGCATGGTCGCGCTGCTCCAGGGCCCAGAGAGCTGGCAACGATGGATCGCCTTTATGGGATCTCCCATCGTTTTGCTGCTCAACCTTTTGGCGCTAGCTGCTAGCCTGTTTCACGCGGCGACCTTTTTTGTGCTGTTTCCTCGCGTTATGCCGCTGCGCATCGGTAACTACCAACTGCCGGATAAGGCGATTGTGGCGGGGCAGTGGGCGGGCGTTCTGGCCGTACTGCTGCTGTTCATCTGGCTGTTTGGGAGGACGTCTGTATGACTAAACCAACCATGAATATGCCAGGCACGGACAGTCAGCGCACGAACCAGCCTCCCCACCGCCAAGCCTACGATGAGTCGCTGTGGTGGGGGCTATTCAGTGCAGGTGGCGTCTGTTTTGCTGTGCTACTGCCCTCTGCCATCCTGTTTTTTGCCGTGCTGCTTCCCTTGGGCTGGCTACCTGCCAACGCACTCAGCCATGAGCGTGCATCGGCACTGCTATTCAGCGTGCCAGGCTTTCTATTTGTTGGTGCGGCGGTCTGTTTGCCGCTTTTTCATGCCGCCCATCGCCTGCGCCACGGAATGTTTGACCTTATTTTGGGCCGCGATACCACCAATAAAAAGCTGATGTATGGCGCTGCGGCGCTGTTAAGCCTTCTGGCACTAGGGCTGGTCGTGGCAGGTATGTTGCGCTAAGCCCGAAAGACGCCAATACATAATGAATCAGGGAACTTTGAATGATCCACGGACTTACAGAAGCGGAACTCTATCAACCGGTTGAGTGGCAGGACCACTCCGGCGACTACCAGGATATTCGGTATCATGTCTCTAAAGAGGGCATTGCACGCATTACCATCAACCGCCCAGAGGTGCGTAACGCCTTTCGCCCCTTGACGGTTAGCGAAATGATTCAGGCGCTTGGTCGCGCACGTCACGATAGTCGCGTCGGCGCGATTTTGCTCACCGGCGCAGGCGATAAAGCATTCTGCTCCGGCGGTGATCAGCGCATTCGCGGTGACTATGGCGGCTACCAGGATGAGCAGGGCACTCATCACCTGAACGTGCTGGATTTTCAGCGTGATATTCGGACCTGCCCCAAGCCGGTTGTCGCCATGGTGGCAGGCTACGCGATTGGCGGTGGGCATGTGTTGCATCTTATGTGCGACCTGACCATTGCGGCGGATAACGCGGTTTTTGGCCAGACCGGCCCCAAGGTAGGCTCTTTCGACGGCGGCTACGGTGCCTCGTATATGGCGCGCATCGTGGGCCAGAAAAAAGCCCGCGAAATCTGGTTTTTGTGCCGCCAGTACAGCGCTGCGCAAGCGCTGGAGATGGGCCTGGTCAACCACGTGGTGCCGCTGGATGAGCTTGAAAAAGAGAGCGTGCGCTGGTGTCGGGAGATGCTGCAGCACAGCCCCATGGCGTTACGCTGTTTGAAAGCGGCACTGAATGCCGACTGCGATGGCCAGGCCGGGCTGCAGGAGCTAGCGGGTAACGCCACTATGCTCTATTACATGACCGATGAAGGCCAGGAGGGGCGTAACGCGTTTAATGAGAAGCGGCCCCCGGATTTCTCACGTTATCCGCGTAACCCTTAATGCCATTAGCGCTTTACCGCTACGCGCTGCCACTTCGCCAGCCGCTGCTGTTTAACGGCCAGCGGATCACGCAGCGAGAAGGGCTGCTGGTGTCGATTAACGGGCAGTGGGGTGACATTGCGCCACTGCCTGGTTTTTCAGCAGAAACCTTAACCGATGCCGAGACCGAAAGCAGGGCCTGCCTAACCGCCTTGAAGCGCGGTGAAGAAGCAGTGCCCACGCTCCCCTCGGTACAGTTCGGGTTCGACTGTGCACAGCACGTTTGGCCCCCACATTGTCCCGCCGCGTTAGCGCCTTACCCACTATTACAAGGCGAGCCCGTATCGCTGATCGCGATGCTGGATAGCGCGTTAGACAACATACGCAAGGGCGGGCAGCCGCCACCTTCGCGCCTCAAACTCAAGGTAGCGCGTTACGCAATGAGCGACGAGCTAGCGCTGGTCGCCAGGCTGTCTGAAAAGCTGCCCGCTACCCAACTGATTCTGGATGCCAACGGCGGATGGACGCGTGAGGAGGCCACGCGATTTTGTCGACAGCTACCGCGTGAACAGATCGACTATCTGGAAGAGCCCTGCCCCACCTTTGCTGACGCCATTGCCGTGGCCGATGCAGCGGGTGTGAAGATTGCGCTGGATGAAACGTTGTCACGTAACGCGCCATGGTATTCCCATCCTCATATTGCTGCCCTGGTGATTAAGCCTACGTTGATAGGCGCGCTAAGCGCCTGCGAGGCACTTGTACAACGGGCACGGGAAGATAATCTGCGGGTGGTTATTTCCTCAAGTTTTGAGTCTGACCTTGGTCTCGGCCTGCTGGCTCGGCTGGCCCGCCAATGGGCGCCTACAGAACCGCCAGGGCTGGATACCGGAAACTGGCTGGCTGAACGGGTAACCACCACGGCAGGCGAGGTCGTTGTTGGACGCTTGACGTGCCTCTATCAAGCGACGTGTCTCTATCAAGATATGCAGGAATAACCAGGAGCGTGCCGCGTGATGCAACCTTGCCCCATTAACTATTGGGCCACCGAAACCCCGCAGCATATTGCGCTACACAGTGGCTCAGCGACGATTACTTATCGAATGCTCGATAGGCGTATCGCCGCGTTGGCGCGACAGCTGGCGCAAAAGGGGGTTCAGCCTGGGGACAAATTAATGGCCCCGGCCAAAGGCGCATTGGTCTCGTTATTATTGGCCTGGGCTTGTCTGCGTGTCGGGGTGGTTTTCTGCCCGCTTAACCCGGCCTTTCCAGGCACCCAGCAGCACGCGCTTGCCCAGCGCCTGCAGGCCAGCCGCATTTGTTATACGGAAGGCGAGCGGGGTGACGCGCAGGTAACGTCATCTGCTCTAGTGCCGATCACCCTCGATTTTTCCGAAGAGCTAATTATCGAACAAGCGGTGCAGCTGAATACCGATCAGCGCTGTAACACGATTTTTACCTCGGGTTCCAGCGGTATGCCTAAAGCGGTACTACACCGGCTGGGGAATCATCTGGCCTCGGCCAATGGTTCGGCGGCCTTAATTCCTGTTGACCAACAAAGCGGCTGGCTTTTGTCGCTACCGCTGTTTCATATTGGTGGCTACGCGATCCCCTTTCGCGTATTTCTCGCAGGTGGCCGGGTCATTCTGGATGATGGGAGTGCGCCGCTGGCTGCACGCCTGGAACAACAGCCTATTACACATCTTTCACTGGTACCCACTCAGCTCTGGCGCTTGTTACAAGCAGGTTTTGACCCCGCCAGGACACAGCTGCGCGAACTGCTGCTGGGCGGAGCGGCGATCCCCGCTCCCTTGGTTGAGCACATGACCTCGCTGGGGCTGGCGCCAAAAGTTAGCTATGGGCTATCTGAAATGGCAAGCCAGGTCTGTACGGGGACTCCTACGGCACCAGGTGTTGTCGGCAAGCCTCTTCCGGGGCGCGATGTTCGGATCATCGACAATGAAATACAGGTGCGGGGCGATACCCTGTTTAGCGGCTATTTAAGTAACGGTGCGCTGGACCCAGCCCTAAATGACGAGGGCTGGTTTGCCACCCGGGACAAGGGGTATTTCAACTCTACGGGGGAACTGGTGGTTGAAGGGCGGCTAGATAACGGCTTTATCTCCGGCGGTGAGAACATTCAGCCGGAAAGCATCGAACAGCGGTTGGTGGATCACCCCGGCGTTGCCCAAGCGCTGGTGGTTGCTGTGCCACACCCCGAGTGGGGTGAGCGCCCCGTTGCCTTTATTGATTGGCATGCGCAAAGCAGCGAAGATCAGGCTCTGGCCCGTTGGGTGCGCGAGGCGCTGCCGGGCTTTATGGTGCCCGATGCATGGTTGGCGTGGCCCTCGGTGAAAGGGCTAAAGCCCTCACGCACACACTTTGCAAAACTTGCCCAAGAGCAGTTGGCCGCGACATAACACATCCATTAACGTTCGTTGGCTATGTGAGTTCCCATTCTCGACTCGCCTTCTGAGAAGATGGATCTCTGTATTTTCGATAAGGACATTTATGAGCACTTCTCAAGCGCCGGATACGCGGCGCGCAGGCGTATTTTTAGGGGCGGCGCTCGCTTTCATGATCACCATGGTGGGCACCACGCTGCCCACGCCGCTTTATCCGATCTATCAGCATGAATTTGGTTTTTCGGATCTGATGATTACCGTCATCTTTGCGGCGTATGCGGTGGGGGTCATTTCAGCGTTATTGATTACCGGGCAATGGTCTGATCAGCTAGGGCGCAAGCCGCTGCTGCTTGCCGGGCTTTTCCTGTCAGCGGTAAGCGATATCGTATTTTGGCAAGCCGATGGGTTAGGCATGTTGCTTACCGGCCGCGTACTTTCGGGGCTTTCAGCGGGTATCTTTACGGGTACTGCCACGGTGGCTGTCATGGAGCTGGCACCCCGTTCCTGGGGGCGCTCCAGCACGTTGGTTGCTACCGCCGCCAATATGGTCGGGTTAGGTGTCGGGCCGATACTTGCGGGGGCGCTGGCCGTGCTGTTTGCGGCACCGTTGGTGCTGCCGTTTGCTATTCACTTCGCGTTAGCGCTGGTAGCGGTGGTGTGTATCTGGCGAGCGCCTGAAACGGTTACGCGCCCAGCGAATATCAAACTTCGCGTTCAAACACCTAAAATCCCTCCCGAGGTGCGCAGCGTTTTTATACCCGCGGCTATCGCAGCGTTTGCTGGTTTTATGGTGTTCGGTTTTTATACTGCGGCAACCCCCGCCTTCCTGGGCCAGCAAATGGGCTACACCAATCATGCGTTGATAGGATGTGTGGCAGGGCTGCCGTTTATCGCCTCGACCGTTGGGCAAATGGGTCAGGGGCGGCTGCCGGAGCCTGGAAGATTGCCGATTGGGTGCGCTGTGCTGCTTGTCGGTGTGCTCATCATTGCGTGGGGGATTGCTTTCGAGCAACTGCTGGGCTTCATACTGGGCGCCATCGTTGCGGGCATTGGTCAGGGCATTACCTTCCGGGCGGGCATGGGCGCGATATCGGCGGCCAGTTCCCCTCAGCACAAAGCGGCAACGGTATCGTCTTTTTTCGTTGTTGCGTATTTGGCGATCTCGCTGCCCGTCGTCGGTATCGGCCTACTGGGGATAGTAGCCGGTCAACAAATCACCGCGCTAACGTTTGATCTCATCGTAGCGCTGCTGTGCTGCGTGGCGTTGGTGCTGCTATTGAAGCCACACCGTCCTGGCCGCTGTGCTACTCGCGACGCTGGCCGTTGAGCGGTACTGATGTGGCAAACTTATGCCGCACGCTGTTATTGCCCGTTGGCCGAAAAGCGGCTGGGCAGGATGATGATGCCTGGATCAATCAGTGCGCGATTAGTTGGCTTTCAAGCCGCTTGTTAGTCTCTCAAGTAAAGCTCTCCCTTGCCCACCAGCACAGCACTGCCGCCTACTTGAACCAGGCCGTTATGCAGGGTGGTTTCAATAACGCTGGCGCGGCCCATTTCAACGCCTTGATGAATTGTCCAGTGCGCCGTTTCGTTCGGGGTTGCCAAATACCCGGTTAATGCCGCTGCGGCACTGCCGGTTGCGGGGTCTTCGCAAAGGCCATGTTCTCTGGAAAACATACGGCTGCGTAGCGTTGTTTCTGAGCGGTCAGAATTTTCTCCTGTGTAGAGATATATTTGCTCCGCACCGCTCGGGGCAACGGCCTCTGCCCATATGTTTGCTGAAATGTGTATGTTTTTTAGGGCTGCCAAGTCACTCAGCTCGATCAGATGAAAAGCCAGCCCGCAGGATGAGATAACCGGCGTGCTGACGACCTGATGGGATTGTAAGCCGAGTAATGCCGCCGCCGTTGTCTGGTCCAGTGTACTTGGCGTTATGCTGGCGGGTCTTGCGGTCGTAAACACTGCGTTCTCACCCGAGTAGCGAATGGTTAGCTCTCCCACGGGTGGATGAAGCACCAGCGTTTGCGTGCGGCTTACTAAGCCAAGCTCGGCTAGAAGCTGCGCAGTGCCGACGGTCGGGTGGCCGGCAAACGGTAGTTCCTGGGTGGGCGTAAAGATCCGCATCGGGTAGTGGTTTGGCTCAATAGGCGCACTTAAGAAGACCGTTTCGGCAAGATTAAGCTCATTGGCGACTGCCTGCATGGTAGCTGTTGCCAGCCCGTCGGTGTTTAAAAATACCGCCAGCTGATTGCCCGAGAAAGGCTGATCGGTAAATACGTCCAGCAGGTAATATTCAGCGGTTTTCATATCGTTCTCCTTCTCATAATGTGTGCTTCCAAAAGGATTTACGGCCCTACTTTTGTGCCTGGGCAGTCGGTGTCTCGCCCCGCTCAGAGGCCGTTGGATATCTCTCAATGGGATCAGGTGCTGGAGTTGATTGCTACACAGAGTGACGATAATCGACTTCTGTTGGGCCGCCAGCGTGCCCAACCTTGATTATGAAACGCAAAACCACTGTCGAAAATTCTCGCTGGCCTGCATCGCAGCAGTGATGTTAATGGATTTAATTACGACAAGTTAAGCGGTAGCCCCGAGCTTCGCCAGCAGGTGGCCAAGCTTGCCGTGGCTTCAAACTGTCTGCTTCACCCCGATGACCTTCTGATCACCACGGGCTGCCAGGAAGCGCTTGCCATTGCGCTGCGCACGCTCACTAAGCCCGGCGATGTGGTGGCGGAGGATTCACCGAGCTTCTACGGCACCATGCAGATTCTCAAGGCCAGCGGGTTAAAGGCCTTGGAAATACCCACCGACCCGCAAACCGGTATCAGCCTGGAGGCGTTGGAGCTAGCCCTTGAACAGTGGCCGATTCGTGCCATACAGGTGACGCCTACGTTCAATAATCCATTGGGTTATACGATGCCCGAGGCGCGTAAGCGGGCGCTGTTTCAGCTTGCCCAGCGCTTTGATGTTGCGATTATTGAAGATGATATCTACGGCGATCTGGCCTTCACCTAGCCCAGACCGTGCACTATTAAATCCTTTGATGACGACGGGCGCGTACTGCTGTGCAGCGGTTTTTCCAAAACGGTGGGGCCAGGCTTGCGGGTCGGCTGGTTAGCGCCGGGGCGCTATCGTGATCAAGCGCTATACATGAAGTACGTCTCGACCGGAGCGTCGGCCACATTACCGCAGCTAGCGGTGGCAGAGTTCGTCGCCAAAGGGTACTACGAGCGCATTAAGTCCAAACTAAAAGGCCTGAGCCCGGTGCAGTACCGAACTCAGGCCTTATCCGCTTAGTGTTTTACTGTCCAAGTTTTTGGGGTCAGTTCAGATGAATGAGTCTTCTATATTGTCGACGACCGATGGCACCACCATCCCTAAGAGGCCTATCGCTCAACCTCATCCGCAAGTATCTGAATGATCTCGGATACGAAAGGACTGTCTTGGTCCGCTTGGTGGATTGCGATTTCCATGGCGTCAACAGCAGGCAAGGTCGGAACTTCTTGCATGCCAGAATTGACCACGCGCCTTGGAAGAAGACTAATCCCGAGACCGGCATTGACCGCGCTCAGCAGGCCGGCGAGGCTGGAACTCGTGTAAACAAGATGCCATCCGCGCCTGACGTTATCGAGGGCAGTAATCATTTGGGCGCGATACAATCCATCCGAAGGAAAGGCAACAAGCGGCAGCGGGTCGCAATCGGCCAGCGCATGATTTTTGCTTTGATACCAGGACAGCGGCTCGGGCCAATGCATTACTCCGCGGGCCTCGCCGCGATGCTGTTTGACCAGAACTAGATCCAGCTCCCCTCGATTATAGGCACCGTATAGATTGCGGCTCAGACCACTGGTAACTTCCAGCTTCAAGTTCGGATGCTGCCGGACAAGCGCCGCAAGTACTTGTGTCACCCGGCCCGAAGCGAAATCCTCGGGCAGACCGAGCCGAAGGGTGATATGACGCGCTACTCCAGACACGACGGCGGCAGCTTCCGCGTTCAGTGCCAGGATACGACGTGCATAACCCAGCAGTCGCTCGCCCGCCTCGGTGGGTGTGATGCTATTGCGTCCGCGATCAATCAAAAGCCCGCCTGCCACCTCTTCCAGCCTCATTATCTTCTGGCTGACCGTTGATTGAGTTGAGTTCAATTGCCGTGCTGCGGCTGTAAAGCTGCGCGTGTCGACCACCGCCACGAAACTGCGCAACAGGTCGGAGTTGAACGGCTTATTCGATTTATCACTGGTTTTCATTCAGATATTTAATTTCCAAATGACTTTTTTGTCCACTATATTTTTGTCTATGATTTTTATCAGCAAGAAGGGACTTTTATGCGCAGCCGCTTACAGGCCACTTTCGCCTTCACTCTCCTCGTAGGATGTATAACCATGATTGATTCCGTTGCTTTTGGCGGAGTCCCTGTCGCTCAGGCTAACCCTTTGCTGATCTCCGCTGCTGAAAACGATGATATCGCTGGTGTTCGAGAAATGATCGCCAGCGATATACAGCTCGACGCGAGGGATAGTCGTGGGCGGACAGCATTACTCGCTGCAACCCATGCGAACCGAGTTGAGACCGCTCGTCTACTTATTAGCGCCGGGGCTGATGTGAACGCTAAAGACGACATCGAAGATAGCCCCTACCTCTATGCGGGCGCGCGCGGACATCTGGAAATACTGCAGATGACGCTATCCCATGGCGCTGATTTGGCGAGTGTCAACCGCTATGGCGGTACGGCGCTGATTCCTGCGGCGGAACGGGGGCATGTGGAGACTGTTCGAACCCTAATAGAGGCCGGCACGGATATTGATCATGTCAACAACCTCGGCTGGACGGCGTTGCTGGAGGCTATCATCCTCGGCGATGGCGGACCGCGATACGGAGAGATTGTGGGGCTGCTGGTCGACGCCAACGCGGACGTGAACCTGGCTGATAGGGAAGGGATCACGCCGCTGCAACATGCGCGACAACGCGGGTATGCTGACATCGCTAGTTTGCTAGAACAGGCGGGTGCGAAATGAATGACAAGGCGTATCTGGACGAGGCGATCAATCTTGCCCACAAGAATGTTGCCAATGGAGGGCGTCCATTCGGTGCCGTGCTGGTCACGGATGGCAAAGTGATCAGCCGAGCTGTCGCAGCCGCTTGGTGATCAACAATGGGCCTCTATCCAGCATCTGCCTCCTGACGACGCGGAGCAGTCTGACCTTTATCGTAATTGGGCTGGGTGTTCGGCGAAAAATGCCTAGCCACTTGGCATTTTATCGATTGGATCGTTGATTTACCTCTTCGAGGAAAATGGCACTGTCCTGATTCTATCGGAGGCACGAGCAGTTCCTCCTGAGCAGAGCTTAGTCGTATGACTCCAAAACCAGAATTGGAAACACACTGATATGAATGAATTCATTTACGCCAACGCTTTGACCCCTGATGGCAACAAAAGTGATCTCGCCACGCGCGATGGGTGCTTCGTTCCTATCGATACTGTCTCAACCGACGCCAAAAAAATCGATCTTGATGGACTGACTGTCCTTCCCGTTTTTGTGGAGGGCCATATTCATCTCGATAAGAGCTTTGTTGGCGACGGTTGGTTTCCTCATCGTCCGGTTGGCTCCCTTCGTGAGCGGCTTGACGTTGAAAAGCGCCTTCTATCCAGCGCATTGCCGGTTGTTGAACGCGCCGAGGCACTGCTCGCGCAGGCTCACTCTTTTGGCACGGTAGCAATGCGCAGTCACGTTGATATCGACCCAGTGCTCGGACTCGATAATCTGAATGCCGTCGTTGCTGCCTGCGAGATGTGGAAGGGCCGGGTCGACGTAGAACTCGTTGCTTTTCCGCAGGCTGGCATTGTGTCTAGTCCCGGTACAGCGGATCTGCTCGATGCCGCCATGCGTGAAGGCGCGACAGTGGTAGGCGGGCTTGATCCTACCGAGTTTGACGGTGATGCAGATGCGCATCTTGATGTGGTGTTTGGCACGGCCGAGCGCCACGGTGCGAAAATCGACATCCACTTGCATGAGCACGGAGCAGGCGGTATCAAGCAGATTGAGCGTATTGCCGCGCGAGCGGCAGCAGCCGGTATGTCGGGCCTCGTCACCATTAGCCATGCTTACGCACTTGGCGATGTGAGCCGTGATGAGGCACGTCGTGTGTCGGCGATCCTCGCCGAAGCGGGCGTTTCTATACTAACCAATGCGCCGGGAGATCATCCGTTCCCACCGATCGATGTACTACGCGCGGAAGGCGTTCATGTATTCGCGGGCAATGATAATATTCGCGATGCATGGTGGCCTTACGGCAATGGTGATTTGCTTGAACGCGCGATGCTGATCGGCTACCGCTCCGGTCTTTATACCGACGAACAACTGGGTGTCGCTCTTGACATGATCTCGGTGGACTCCGCAAGGGCGATTGGTCGTGCGCTACCGGGATTCGCAATCGGTGACGAGGCGAGTTTTGTGATTGTGGACGCACTCAATGCTGCAGCCGCTGTAGCATCACCGCCCTCGGAGCGAATGCTGGTCCAACACGGCAAAATTGTTCAACCAACTCGCCCATCGATTCGCTCGCGATTGCTTTGAAATGGCACACGAGTTTGCCCGTGCGAAAACTCAAGATAAGGACAATAATGTTGAATTTATCTTTTATCCACTCCCCGCAGGCGCGGGGATGAACCTCTTGGCTAGTAACTCACGTCAGATCCATAAAGGGATTGTAGGCGACTTCCCAGTAGTGGCCTTCCGGGTCGCGAAAATAACCGGAGTAACCGCCCCAGAACACTTCTTCTGCTGGTTTGATTAGCTCGGCGCCTGCGGCAATCGCTTGTTGAAGCACTTGTTCAACGGCCTCTTGGCTGGCGACGTTGTGGGCCAGCGTGATACCGCTGAAACCATCTTTTGAGTCATCGGTAATGCCGATATCGCTAGCCAATGATGCTCTCGAAAACAGCGATAGCCAGGCACCTTCCATCTTGAAAAAGGCCACCTCGTCGCTGTCTGTCTCATGTTCTGGCAACTCCAGGCCATCCCGGTAAAACTGTATGGCGCGCTTTAGGTCATGCACGCCGAGAGTAATCAGGCTGATCTTGGGTTTCATGGCGGTGCTCTTCTTTGTAAGTTATTTTACATCGGCCGTTGAGACGGGCGTTCCTACGCTGTCACAGGGTGAGGTTGTCTTGGCGCACGTCTAGCTGTTCCAGACGCTGTTTCAAGAGGCCCGGAAAACGGGCATACCAGGTTTGGTTGAGCGGGGAGGGGTGCGGCAGCGGATAAAGATTAAAGGTTTGCTCTTTTCCATGATCACCCTCTAACGTCACCTCGATGCTACTTTCAAAGCGGTCCTCTTGCTTCCAGAAGGCTTCCAGGCGCGCACGCTCCTCTTTTGAGCGGCCGATACCGAACCACAGGAACGCTTCTCGGCCCAGCGTAATCAGCGTTCGTCCTTCCCAGCGCGATATCAGCACTTCGTTCATTAAACCGTGAAAGTGACGCTTAACCTTCATCGACCACGCCTTGTTGCCTAGGGGCTTGTAGGGCACGGTATTGATCCAGAAAAAGTGCTCGCCCACGGCTTTTGATGCTGCAAAGTCTGGCATCGTCTCGCCGTAGAGCTGCTCATAAAGCGCTTTTCTGACCAACTGGCCACCAGCACCGATAAACGGCTCGCCGTGACGTACCTCGTCACGACCTGGGTCGCGGCCAAAAAAGCCGATGCGCAGGTTCGGCTTGCCCAAGCCGATGATCGGCGCCAAGGGATCGCGCTCAAAGCGTTTGTAGACCTCGACATCAATCCCTTCGATGTCTGCCGCCAGGGCTCTGAATTTCTTCTCCTGAGTCGGCGTTAGTGACATCGTGCTACCTCCTTGTTAACCAATGTCGGGTTCAGACGAACCACTCCTGGGCTGTCCGCCATAAGCACATGCCAAAAAAGTAGACCGAGGCGACGCCCCATCCCCATAGTGCCCAAACAGCATGCTCAGAGCTTGGGAGGATAAGAAGCGTTGCGCAGAGGCACCACAACAATGTAACGGCGATATTAAGTGGCATAAATTTGCGCACCCGGAAGGGGTGCAGGAACTTCATACGAGTCACGGTGAGAATGGCCAGTACGATGATGGCGGCAAAGGTAAGCCAAGGCGGGAAGTCGAGAATGTAGAAATAGGCCGCAGCGATATTCCAGGCGGCCGGAAAACCAACAAAATAGTTATCCTGGCTTTTCATATTGGTGTTGCAGAAACAGAACATCGACGAGAGCAGGATAATAAACACCGCCAGCAGTGAAAAACCGGTCGGCAAATCGATAAAGTAGTAGATAAACAGGGCGGGAATAAACGCCCAGGTAAGATAATCAATGACCATATCCAGTGTTGAGCCATCGAAGTGCGGCAGGATGGTTTTCACTTCATACTTGCGCGCCAACGTGCCGTCGAAGCCATCTACCATCATCGCCGCCCCCAGCCAGAGCAGACAAGCCACCGGATTGTCGTCGATCAAAGCGAATAGCGCCATGACGCCCAGTAGTACGCCGCTAGCGGTGAGAGCATGTACGCTCCATGCTTTGCATCGCGATGCGTGAGAGTCTGCTTGCGAAGAGAGCGGTTGAGCCACATTAAACCCCGTTGAGAACGTTATGTTCTGCTGCTGTTTGGTGTATAGATAAGCGTGTCAGTCGATACACTACTACAAGAAGGCGTACCGAGAATACGCAGGCCGTTGAACTGCTCTAAGCATGGCCGTTTCTGACGCCGTCCGCCAGGCGATTGTTGGCGCCCTAACGTATGTAGAAGCCCTAAACGGGCCGCTGAAACTGCAAGCGCGCCTGCTCTACGCGTTCACGTGTTACGCAGGTCAGCGAATGGTCATTGAGCAGCCCCATCGCCTGCATCAACGCAAAGGCCGTAGTGGGGCCAATAAATTTCCAGCTGCGTTTCTTCAGCGCTTTGGAGAGCGCGATGGATTCAGGCGAGACGGTCTGGGTTTGCGGCGCTTTTAACGCATTGTGCGCTGGCTCGAAGCGCCAGAAGAACGCCGCCAGCGAACCTTCCTGTACGACTAATTCCTGTGCCCGTTGCGCGTTATTGATCGCTGCCTCAATTTTCCCACGATGGCGGATAATGCCCGCGTCTTGCAGTAATCGCTGCACATCACGCTCATCAAAACGCGCGACCTGATGAAAATCGAAGTGATGAAAGGCCGCACGAAAGTTCTCGCGCTTGTTGAGAATCGTCCGCCAGCTCAAGCCGGACTGAAAGCTCTCCAGGCAGAGCTTTTCAAACAGGCGCTGATCGTTATCAACGGGAAAGCCCCACTCGTTATCGTGGTAGGGCAGAAACTCCGGTGCACCGCCGCACCAGTAGCAGCGGGCGTGCCCATCGGGGGCGATAAATGCGTTCGCCATAGTGATTCCCCTGTTTTAGTTATAAAAATGTCAGGATTTATAACGATGTCAGATTTAGCCATGCGTGGCTGAGCCAGCGGCCCGCACGTAGTAGCTCATCCTCCGTCGCGCCTGCATAGCCCAACACAAGCCCTGCACGCTGTGGTTGCCCCAGATAGTACCGGGAGAGAGGGGAGAGCGTAATGTGTGCCTGTTGGGCCAGTTCAACCAGGCGCGCTTCTTGATTTAAAGTATCCAACTCGGCGACCAGATGCATCCCCGCATGGCCTGAGGAGAGCTTTAAACCGGCGTCAATAGCCGGGGCCAGTGCACGGCGCAGGCAAGCCTGGCGCTGACGATAGCCCATGCGCATTCGGGCGATATGGCGTGAAAAGTCACCTTTGGCAATGAACTCAGCAAGCGCTGACTGAATGGGATAGTTGCCTTCGCGGTGCAGGCGAGCGTGAGCCAACCGAAACGTATCGGCCAACGCCTCGGGCAGCACGATATAACCCAGCCTAAGCCCTGGATAGAGCACCTTGCTGAACGTGCCGATATAGATGACGGATGCCTGTTCCGACAAGCCCTGAAGCGACGGCGTGGGCGGCGTGTCGTAGCGAAACTCGCTGTCGTAGTCATCCTCAATGACCCAAGCGCCGTGCCTGGCGGCGTGTTCGAGTAAGGCCAAGCGTCGTGGAACCGGCATGGTAACGCCGCTCGGGTATTGGTGGGAGGGCGTCACGTAGATCAAACGCGGCGAAGGCGTATTAGCCGGACAACACACCGGGTTCAGCCCGTCTTCATCGACCGGCACAGGGACAATGTTCAGTCCCGCTGCCAAAAAGCAGGTTTGCGCGCCGCCGTAGCCGGGTTCTTCCATCCACACTGTGTCGCCGCTATCGGTCAGCAGCTGGGCCACCAGCTCGAACGCTTGCTGCGCGCCTTGCGTGATCACAATCTGCTCAGGGCGACAGCGCACTGCGCGGGAAAGCGTCAGGTAATCACCCAATGCCTCTTTAAGCGCGGGCAAGCCGCCATGCGTTTGATAGGAAGGCCATGCCGTATCGGCCTGGCGATAGTGGCGCCTTAAAAGGCGCTGCCACTGAGCGTGGGGGAACAGATCCAGCCCCGGCACGCCCGGCGCAAACGCTTGATAGTGTTGGCTTAGCGTACCGCAACGGTCAATCAGCGCCTGCCCGCGTGTTGAGTAGCTAAACGCCGTTTCCAAAGGTGGCTTGGGATGAGTCGGTAGCGTAGGCAAGTTGGCCACATACATGCCCGCGCCCCGCCGAGAGACCACCAGCCCCTCGGCTAGCAGGCGGTCCATTGCTGCCAGCACGGTATTACGGCTGATACCCAAGCCGCGCGCCAGGTGCCGCGAAGAGGGCAAATGACTCCCGGCGGCCAGTTCGCCGTGTTGAATCCAACGGCGCAACGCGCTGTAAAGCTGATGTACCAGCGTGGTTGTTTCTTGGGTGCCAATCTGTAGCGCCAAGGCATCAATAAGCCATTCACTCGACGGCGTTCGCTGCTTCACTGGTTCCCTCGCTATTTAATAAACTGGTTCTTCACCAAGAGCCACTATAACGAGAGACTTGCCTATTCCCACCTCTTTTTAAGGAGCGCCACTGTGAATAATGTTCGGGCTGCCGTACTTGATGACTTGGACGCGCTTAGCGTGCTGCTGGATGACTATCGCCAGTTTTATCAGCAACAAAGCGACTTAAAGGGCGCGCGCTACTTTTTAAACCAGCGCTTTGGGTTGGGCGACTCGTTCATTCTGGTCAGTGAAGACGCATCGGGGAAAATCAGCG
This sequence comes from Halomonas sp. AOP27-A1-41, assembly GCF_052378605.1. Taxonomy (NCBI): domain Bacteria; kingdom Pseudomonadati; phylum Pseudomonadota; class Gammaproteobacteria; order Oceanospirillales; family Halomonadaceae; genus Halomonas; species Halomonas sp. AOP27-A1-41. The sequence goes on along the minus strand of NZ_JBQSXT010000003.1, from coordinate 162,057 downwards.
GCTTCGTGCAACTTTTTCCCGGCTTATCGACGGTAGGCATGAATGCACGATGGACGTTGAACGATCTTTACGTACTGCCTGAGTATCGCCGCCAAGGCGTAGGTAGGGCGCTAATGAGCGCCGCCGCCGATTTGGCCCAAGACCACGGTGTTACAAAGCTGGTATTGATGACGCAGGTGGAGAACAAGCGCGCGCAGCACCTGTATGAAACGCTTGGCTGGCAGCGCAACACGGCGTTTTATAGCTATCTGCTGGATGTGAATGAGGCGTGAGTAGAGCAGGAGAAAGCAGGAGAATCATGTTCGCTGGTGAGCGCTTGGCCCGGCATTCGCCGGGCCAGGAGAATGCTTACGCGTCGCTAAGTTTGCGTGCGCGGTGCAGATTTTCCATGGTGTTCAGGCACGCACTGGCGGCTTCCTTACCTTTGGCCAGGAAGTGCTGGAAGTAGAAGTCGTGATGGGTGCTGTGCTCATGGAAATGGTGCGGCGTGAGCACCACCGAAATGACCGGCACTTGGGTGTCGAGCTGGACGCGCATCATGCCGTCGATGACCGCGTGGGCGACGAAGTCGTGGCGATAGATGCCGCCATCTACCACGAAGCCAGCACCGACAATCGCGCCATAGCGGCCGCTTTCGGCCAGTACCTTGGCTTGCAGCGGAATTTCATAGGCGCCTGAAACGGTAAACGTATCTACCTGGTCCGCAGATAAACCGTTGCGCTCCACTTCCTCAATAAATGCCTGGTAGGCCTGGCCGACGATATCGTTGTGCCAATGGCCCTGGATAAACGCAATGCGCTGGGACGTGGTATGTGAGGAGAGTGTTAAAGGAAAGGTCTGATTCATGGTCATTCTCTTGGATAAGTGGTACCAGAATCAGGGCATTCGGCATCCGCCATAGGCATAACGTACGCCTCCAGGGGGCTTTCATCGTGGAATAACGCCGTTGAATGGATGCCGTTCTCTTTCATCCGGACTATCACCGTCGGCTTCGGTTTCTCACCGAATCTGCTGACCTCTCACGGGCAGACCAGTGAGAGCGCTCGCGGGCTTAGGCCGCTTTCGTTAGGAAAGGTACCATCACCGCCGGTGGGGACTTTCACCCCGCCCTGAGAACATTGCTGCATAGCAGCCCACCTATCTTACGCCGATTGTGAATGCGCAGCTAGAGGCCAAGTAAAACCTTGTCGAGCGTGCTGCTTAATCGACCCAATCGGCATTTACCAGTTCGGTAAGCCGTTTGGGACAGGCACTATTGGAGGCGCCTGCGGCGGGCAGTGCTTCGTTATACGTCAAAACGACTCATCACAATAAATGGGCACGTTGGTCGCCAAACTAAATGGACATACGCCGCCCGGGTGACTGGTGAGCTCCATTTTATACGTTAAGCATTGATACCTAATGAAAAGCCCCCGGTCTAGCGACACGGGGGCTTGGTCATGCATCGTGGTAGACGCTTATAGCGCTTCAACGACCTCATCAACTTGCAGTTTCAGGCTCTGCAGGCCGCCGCCGGATAAGTACCAAAGGGCCGGGGTCAGTACGACCAGGCGTGTATCCGGTGTGCCCGCATCTGCTAGCGCTTGCGTTAACGCATCGGAATCAGCGGCCTCGTTACCAATGGCGGCGCTGCGGTCAACCACCAGCAATACGTCGGGTTGGATCTCACCAATGGCATCCATCGTCAGCGGTGTAAAGGTGCGGCTACCGCGCGTTATGCTGGTAACGCTATCCGGCATTTCTAATGTGTTGATACCCAGTACGTCATGGACGACCGGATGGGTGTTCAACCCCAGGTTGCCGTCATTAGAGGTAACCACCAGTACGCGCAACGCTTCATCCAGCGCTTGGCGGTGGTTTTCAATATCGGCATGCAGCTCTTTTAGTGCTTCTTCAGCGCGCTCTTCAACACCGGCATGGCTGGCAAGCTGGCGCACGTTGTCGTCAAAGGCTACCAGGTAATCATCGCCCTGTAGGCTGGTATTGAGCACCGGGGCGATCTCTTCGAACTCCGCTTCCCACTCGCCTTGACGGCCAGTGTAAAGGATAAGGATGGGCTCGCTTGCGGCAACGGCTTCAAGGTCAGGAGAGCGTAAGCCGCCAAGGTCGGTATACGCGTCGTCGTTATAGGTTGACAGGTAGTCGGGAAGAATCTGTTTGGGAATCCCCACGATTTGGTCACTAACACCCAGTGCATCCAGTGTATCCAGGCTGCCTAAATCAAAGGTGGCAATACGTTCCTGGGCATGAGCAACAGAGCTAACCGCTGTGACAAGCAGTGTTGTGACGAGAACCTTGGGCTTCATGGGTATTCCTTTTATGAGAAAAAGTTTTATATGAGACTCTTTCTCATATTGGCAAAAAAATGAGGCGCTGTCGTTACCGTGTTATGGAACAGGACGTTTCATTTTTTCGTTTTGGTGGGACTATCGAGGGTTGGCGTTGTCAGAAGGGGAGCACTTATATGGGCGTTATAAAGCACTATCCCGCCTTACTGGGCGGGATAGTTAAGGTGCTGGGCAGGAGGACTAGCTGCCGGAAGCATTACGAATCTTTTTATCGGTTTGATATTGGCTCAGCGCATAGACAGACCAGATCGCCGCGGGCACCCAGCCAATGATAGTAAGCTGGAGTACCAGGCAGATAAGCCCGGCAAACGGACGGCCGATGGTAAAGAACTGAAGCCACGGCAGTAGCAGGGCGAGTAGCAGACGCATGTCATTCTCTCCTTGATCTAAACAGCGAAAGGTTAAGTAACCGATGGCACATTATTGCAGATTGGCTGATGCTACGCATATTCATTACACCACCGCTGCCAACATTAACTTGCCGTTGGTTGATTGAAGCAATTTTCGTACAAAGCCTGGAAATGCCGTTTTCCCTGGGCGCACAGCGATAATAAAGCCAGGTCATCGTGAGAATAGCAGTGAGAGTTAAGCATAATATTTTTATCTGCTGCCTCTATGCGCCAATGAAAAGCATTTTATGTCTGTAATATGATAAATCGCGCTACTAAAGCATTCTAAATTGATGGAATGAATAAATCGTTTGCCGTTATTCTATCTAACGGTTGGCAGGATAAAGGGTAGTGCTGACGACGTTTACGCGGTACATCATCCTATCAATGTATACGTGCTCTTTTGTTTTCTGGCCAAGGTCGATGCGCTATGCCCGTTGTAGATATATTGATGAGAAAGGACCAGAACACAGAGGGCGAAAAGCCTGCCGATGATGCCTTTCGCCACCAGCGTCGCAATGTCTACGCTCTATACGTTATTGCTTTGCTACTGCTATTTAGCCTATTCGGCTGGTTTTTAAAGGAGCAGCGTGAGCAGGAGATAGCCTCTGCTGAGGCGCAGAGCGATGCGCGTGCCAGCCTGATTGGTGAGTGGGTAGAAAGCATCTTCTCTCAAACGTACCACGTGCTGGTCAGTGTCGCTGACCTTCAGAACATGCCTGATGTGGTCAGCGCCACGCAAATGTCCCGAATGTTAAGCGATCGTCATCGCTATGCCCCCCCGGTCCAACGAGTGGGTCTGTTGGATAGCCAGGGAATCATGATCGCCAGTAGTGGAGATAACCACTATCAGGGAGCGGATTTTAGTCACCAGGATTTTTATAAAGTCTTGAACGACCCTGACTATCCCATGGAGGATATCGTTACGCCGCTTTACTGGTCCAGCGAGGAACAAACCTACTCTCTGATACACGCGTTACGTCTGACAGATTCATCAGGTGCCTTTGCGGGCATGGCATCAGCACGTGTGGCATCACAAGCATTTGCCGACATGGTTAACCAAATGCAGATTCGTCAGGGTGAAAGCATCGCCCTGGTAGATGCCACGCTTACATTAATCGCCCGCAATCCTGGTGACGAGCGCACGCAAACCGGGGGGCAAGTGGAGGGCGCGACCATACAACGCGTCCTGGACAACGGCCAGACCCCGTGGTCGGACGTGCTGTGGTCTTCTCTGGATCAACGTGAGCGAATTTTTTGGATACAGCGCGTTGGAAACTATCCGATATGGGTGGTCGTCGGTATGAATTTGGACGAGGTGTTAGCGGGGTGGCGTCAGCGCGCCGGGATTACCATTGGTATCTTTATCGTTATTACGTTGTTGGGTGCATGGGGAGTTCGTCATTACCTTAAGCGGATAAGGTTAGCTCAGTTATTACAACATCGCCTTAAAGAGCTTGATCAGGCGCGTACCCAAGCCCAGACAGGAGAAGCTCGGCTCAGGACGCTTATTAACTCTATCCAGGACTTGATCATCGTTTTCGACCAAAACAATCAAATCACCTATACGCATGCCCTGGATGAAGGAATGTTGCTGAAAGGCAAAGATAGTCTGTTAGGTAAACATTATAACGAGGTAATACCCGCTGGTTTATCCAAGCGCCTTGATACTGTCTTTGAGCAGGTAAGGCAGCATCGCCAAGCAGTGACGCTTGAATATCAGTTGAGGGTGCCTAGGGGGGAATACTTTTTTCAGGCCGTAGTAAGCCCCTTAGTACATCCTGATGGCCACTTTTCAGGCACGTTGCTAGTCGCGCGTGATATTACCGAAGCCAAACGGAGTGAAGCGGAGCTTAATATCGCGGCCGCCGCTTTTCAGGCGCACCTGGGCATCATCATCGCGGATGCCGAAGGGAAAATACTGAAAGCCAATCCGATGTTTACTCAGATTACCGGCTATAGCGAAGCCGAAGTGATTGGCCGTGACGCAAAGATGTTTAATTCGAACCGTCACGACTCTGGTTTCTATCGTCGTTTATGGCGCAGTGTCAAACAGCATGGCCGTTGGGAAGGCGAAGTTTGGAACCAGCGCAAGAACGGCGATATCTTTCCCGAGTGGGTCGTTATTAGCTCAATTCGCAATGCTGACCAGCAGCTAACCCATTACGTGGCCACCGTTGCCGATATTAGCGAGCGCAAAGCCGCTGAACAGGAGATCCACCAACTGGCGTTTTATGATTCGGTGACGGGGCTGGCGAATCGCCGTCTCTTTATGGACCGCTTGGGCGCAGCGCTTAAAGAGGTGCACCGACATCGCTCTTATGGTGCGCTTCTGCTGATCGGTATCGATCATTTCAAACAGGTTAACGATGTGTTTGGGCACCCTATCGGTGACCGTTTGCTTCAGGGCGTTGCGCGTCTGCTTCATCAACAGCTGCGGGAAAGCGATACCTTGGCACGTTTAGGCGGTGATGAGTTCGCGATACTCATTCAGTCGCTGGATACCGATGCGGCTAAAGCGGCTCAGTTGGCTGAGCTCATCGCCCATAAGTTGATGGTTGCCATACGCCGTACCAGTTCACTCATTGAGCACTCGGTCAGCGTGACGGCCAGTATCGGTATCACCCTCCTGGACTATTCGACCAACGAGCAAAATGAGTATCTTCAGCAGGCGGATATGGCGCTATTTCAAGCCAAGGCGAGAGGCCGTGACACGCTGTGCTTTTTTTGACCCCGATATGCAGGCAGCGCTGTTAGCCTCAACGCATCTGGAACGAGACTTACGGCAGGCACAGGCGCTTGACCAGTGGCAGCTTTATTACCAGCCCCAGGTGGAAGTAAATGGAAAGACGACCGGGGTCGAGGCACTTTTGCGCTGGCAGCATCCCGAGCGGGGTCTTATATCACCCGGGGACTTTATACCGCTGTTAGAGAGTACCGGGCTGATTATTGAAGTGGGTGCATGGGTGCTGGAGAAGGCCTGCTACCAGTTGGCGAGCTGGGCACAGCATGACCGGTTCTGCCACTTGACGATGTCGGTAAATATCAGCCCTCTGCAGTTTCACGATGCTGAGTTTATACCGCGTATCACGGCTATCTTTGAACGTACCCAGGCACCGCTTGACTGCTTAAAGCTTGAAGTGACAGAGTCGCTGTTTGTGGATTCCCGCGACAGCTCCCGCGATAAAATGTTGTTCCTAAAGGCGCTGGGCGTTCGTCTCTCACTGGATGATTTTGGGACCGGTTATTCATCCCTTGCCTACCTGGCTCAGCTACCCTTGGACCAACTGAAAATAGACCAGAGTTTTGTGCGCCAGGTGCTGACCAGTAGCGCGAATGCGGCGATTGTCGAGAGTACCATTGCGCTGGCAAAAAGCCTGAGCCTGGAGGTGATCGCCGAAGGAGTCGAAACGCAGGCGCAGCAGGCGTGGTTATTCGCCCATGGCTGCCACGCCTATCAAGGTTATCTGTTTGGGCGTCCGGTCACCATCGACGCGTTGGAAGCGGAGCTTGATGTTTCTTGATATCAGCCGTTTTGATGAAATGGCGCGGGGGAGAGCATTGACGCAAGTGCCGTGATATCTGGCACCGTACTCGCCAGCGCTTCAGGGATAATGATTTCCAGCCGCGAGTCTTGCCGCCAGGCGCTACTTTCTACGTTTAGCGCACCATCAGCGCGGTTAAGCTGCTGCCAGCCGCTGGTCGTATGAAACACGCCTTTAATACGGGCATCACGGGGTAATTCACCTAAACATTGCGCCAGGCTGTCCAGGTCAAAGTGCTCGTCAGGGTGCCAGCGCAACCCCAAGCTTACATAGCCCAGCGCCACACCGGTTTCCTGCTGTGGTGCGCCTTTGGCTGGCGGAAAATCAAAAAATCCACCCTCCAAACCAGGGGGCGCGGTTAACGTGCGGTGCGCTTCCGGAACGGCCTGGTCGTGGGCAGGGCTTTGGCCACTGTGTGTTAATCGTTCAAGTGGTAGTTCGCCATTGGTAACCGGCTCGATCCATTTACGCGGCGGCCATAAGGCATTGGCAAACTGCTGCGCTGCCTGCTGCTGTTGATCGGTGGCCTGGTCCCATAAAGTGATGGCTACCGCATCGGCAATCGCCAACTGGTCCTGAAACGTTTCATGATTGAGCGCACGCGGGTCATCCAGACGGCGTGGGTCCAGCGTGGCAATAATATCGCGCACATCAACGACAGCGTTAAAGGCCTCGCCGCGCAGCAGGTCCAGCAAACCGGCGGGGTGGCCAAGTCCAGAGGGTTCAATAATCACGCGGTCTGGCTTACTGCGTGCCAGCAGGTTAACAAGCGCTGCCTGCATCACAAAGGCGAGCTGGCAGCACAAACAGCCGCCAGGCAAACCTTTAATAACGATATCGTCGCGTTGCTCAAACATCGCCTGGTCGATACCAATTTGACCGAACTCATTCACTAAAATGGCCCACGTTTCATGCGCAGGCTTTTGTTCAATCAGACGGTGAATGAGGGTGGTTTTACCACTTCCCAAAAAGCCGGTGATGATATGAACCGGCACTTTTGCCAACGCTGCCACGAGTTAACCCCCTGTCATATTCATAAAGCGAACAACCTGAATATCGCCGTCGGTGGTGAAATGGTGCCGCTCGGGTTTGAGCGGTAGCGCATTCACAATCGCCTCTTTTAGGCGCGGCATATCACCGGGATAGCGGCGCAGCACGGCGCGCAAGTCGACCGAGTGTTCGTTACCCAAACAGAGCAATAAACGGCCTTCTACCGTGACCCGCACGCGATTACAGGTGTCGCAGAAGTTGTGGCTGTGTGGCGATATAAAGCCAACCCGGCTGTCACTGTCGGCCATCTTAAAGTAGCGCGACGGGCCTGGCGTGGTTTCGGTGGTTGGGGTTAGCGTATAGCGCTTTTCAATCAGGGCCTGTACATCATCGCTTGAGTAGAAGGTTTCTGCGCGTGAGTGGTCGGACACATCGCCCAGCGGCATCTCTTCAATAAAGCTGATATCCAGCCCTTCGTCACGCGCAAAGTCGACAAGGTCCAGCACCTCATCATCATTACGACCTTTTAAAATAACCGCATTTAACTTGATGCGGGTAAATCCGGCCTCTTTTGCCGCATGGATGCCGTCAATAACGCGTGTTAAATCGCCGGTGCGGGTGAGCTTTTTAAAGCGCTCCGGGTCCAGTGAATCCAGGCTGATATTGAGACGGCGCAGGCCACCTGCGTAAAGCCGTTGGGCATGTTTACGCAGGCTGGCGCCATTGGTGGTCATGGTGAAGTCGCTAAGCCCGGGCAACTGGCCAATGTCATCGACCAGCTGTTCTATGTCCCGGCGTACCAGGGGCTCACCACCGGTCAGGCGAATTTTTTCAACACCCAGTTCGCTAAAGGCCTGGGCGACCATGCTGATCTCTTCAAGGGTGAGCACTTGGGCACGCGGAAGAAACGTCATTTCCTCGCTCATGCAGTACACACAGCGAAAGTCGCAGCGGTCGGTCACCGAGATGCGGACGTAGCTAACTCGGCGACCAAAGTCATCAATTAGTTGCTTAGTCATGGCCATCTCACAAGTGGTTGAATGCAGACTACCTCGCCAGCTTGTGCACCGTCCTGGTCTTCGGGTAGTTCGATCAGACAGTTAGCCGCGACCATCGAACTTAACATGCCGGACCCTTGAGCACCGGTCGTGCGTACGTGGAGCACACCTTGCGTATCGCTATGGTAAATGCCGCGCAAAAAATCAGTACGCTGGTAGCGGCTGTTAAGCACTTCATCTGCGACAGCGTAAAGCCTGGGTGGCGGAGTCATGGCGAATGCCTGCAAGTGATGGAGCAACGGCACGACAAACTGTGAAAAGGTTACCATGACAGCGACAGGGTTGCCGGGCAAGCCCACAAAGGGCGTACGCGACTCTCCCAGCCAGCCGCAGGCCAGCGGCCGCCCTGGGCGTAACGCAACGCGCCAAAACGTTAGTTGGCCCAGTTGTTCAAGGGCAGGCCGTGTAAAGTCAGCTTGCCCTGCTGATACACCGCCGCTGGTGAGCACCAGGTCGCTCACTTGGGCGGCGTGGGATAACGCCTTACGTATCGCCTGCTGATCATCGGGAAGAATCCCCAGATCAATCACCTCAGCGCCCTGTTCGGTTAATAAACCCATCAAGGTAAACCGATTGGCATCATAAATGCGGGCATTCTCCAGCGGCGCGCCAGGCGCTGTCACTTCATCGCCGGTGGAAAACAGCGCCACCCTCGGTGGCCGGACCACACAAACCTGTGCCACGCCGAGCGATGCCAGTAGCCCCATACTAGCGGCATCCAAACGCGTTCCTTTTGGAAGCGCCAGGCTGCCCTTGAGAATATCTTCCCCGGCCAGGCGTACGTTCTGGCCACGCTTAACGCGCTCAGGGTTTGCGATATGAAGGTGCTCGCCGTGCGTTGTTAACTGCTCCTGCATAATGACCGTATCGGTGCCCTCCGGTAGCGGGGCACCCGTGGTAATCCGCACGCAAGCGCCTGGCGGCACGGCGCCCTGAAAACCATGCCCTGCCAAAGAGTGACCGATAAGCGACCATTGGGATGGCTGTGTATCTGGCCAGGCAAGGGCAATACCATCCATCGCGGCGTTGGTACTGGGCGGTACGTTGATCGGTGCCATAATATCGTGCGCCAAGCGGCGGCCATGGGCACGATGCAGGTCAATGACTTCATGGGCAAGCGGTCTTTCAATAAGCGTTGTCAGCGCCTGGCGGGCTTCTTCCACGCTCAGCATCTGGTCGCCAAGTTCAAAGCAGGAGAGCGTCATGGTACGTTCCTGGCGGATAGGCATTGCGCTTCCAAGCGGCTTTTCTCTTCGGCGGTATTGAGATTGGCGAAGGCGTCGGGACAGTCGGACATATCCACACGGCGCATATTATGACGTGCGTACCAGCGCTGAATTTTACGCTCGCCGCTTTTCAGGGCCGCCTGAAGATCATCCGCCAGTGCGGTGCGTATCAAGGCCACCGTAGAATGCAGATACTGACCATCAAACGCCACGGCGATATCGGCGCTTTGTATGCCTGCCAGCATGCGTGCGACCAGGTTGTCCGGGAGAAGCGGCGTATCGCAAGGAACTATCAATAGCCACGGCGTGTTTGCTGCGCGCAGCCCGCTATAAATGCCCATTAAAGGGCCTTGGAAGCCTGATTCCGTATCACTGATCACACGCCCAAACAGGCGGTAGGCGTCAAGGTTACGGTTAGCGCTAATCAGCAGTTCAGCAACCTGCCCTTCAAGCCTGGCCGCTGTGTGGGCAAACAGAGGTAGCCCAGCAAAGGGTTCCAGCCCCTTATCGCGCCCGCCCATGCGGCGGCCTTCGCCACCAGCGAGCACCATGCCGGTTAATGCGTGGGTCGTGATCATTGGCATGTCTCCTCTGGCCGATCAGCCTTGCCATTTCCAAGTGTAGATCCCTTGTCGCTATGATGGCGGCCAAGGGCCTTGCTTGTCTATGCGCTTGTCTATGCGTTAGATGCTTGATGGTAAGCACTATGACCCATATCAAACAGTGGGTTCGCCTGGCTACGTTATCGGGTGGAACAGCGCCTATAAGCGGTGCCTTTTGGTATGCTGCACGACAGTCACTTTTTATGAGGGAAACGCTAATGTCAGATTTTAACGAGTTTGATCAGGCTACTCGCACTGAGCTTGAGGCTGCTGCCTTTCGGCGTTTGCTGAGCCACCTGGACGATAACAAGGACGTACAGAATATCGACCTGATGATCCTGGCGGACTTTTGCCGTAACTGCCTTTCCAAATGGCTGGTGAGCGCAGCCGAAGAGCGAGGCGAGCGGCTTGATTACGAAGCCGCGCGCGAGTATGTCTACAAAATGCCCTACAGCGAGTGGAAAACGCACTATCAGGGCACTGCAACGCCTGAACAGTTGGCGGCGTTGGACGCTCGTCAAGCCAAGAAAAGCGGTCAGGAGTAGCGTTATGGAGCCGATGGTTGCCCTCAACATAGCCATACTGACGATTTCAGATACGCGCACCGAAGAGAATGATCGCTCTGGTCAGCAGTTGGTCGAGAGTTTGACCGCCGCCGGCCATCGGCTCGCCGATAAGCGTATCGTGGCTGACGATATCTACCAGATTCGCGCTATCGTGGCCCAGTGGATTGCCGACGCCGGGGTGCAGGTGGTTATTACCACCGGCGGCACCGGCTTTACCGGGCGTGATTCCACACCGGAAGCTATTTCGGTACTGCTGGATAAGCATATCGAAGGATTTGGCGAGCGTTTTCGCCAGTTAAGCGGTGAGGAAATTGGCAGCTCCACCATTCAAAGCCGCTGCCTGGGTGGCTTGGCGAATGCCACGGTCATCTTCTGTCTGCCCGGCTCAACCGGTGCATGCCGTACGGGCTGGGAAGGCATTTTGAAAGAGCAGCTCGATAGCCGCCACAAACCGTGCAATTTTGCCAACCTGGTGATTCCCGAGCGAGGCCAGCATGGCTGATTTGCAGCCAGTAAGTGCCGCGCTTGAAGCGCTGCTGGCTGGCGTGAGTCCCGTCAGTGCGGAAGAAGCCGCCTTGGGCGCCGCTGGCGGGCGGGTGCTGGCTGACGACGTGATGGCAGCGCTTAACGTCCCGCCCTTTGATAACAGTGCGATGGATGGCTATGCGTTGCGCGCAAGCGATGCGGGTCGGTGGCTGCCCATCAGCCAGCGCATTGCGGCGGGAACACAGGTAGCGCCGCTGGCACCCGGTAGCTGTGCACGCATCTTTACCGGTGGCGAATTGCCAGCAGGCGCGGACTGCGTCGTCATGCAGGAGCGCGTTAGCGTTGAGGCAGGCAAGGCCTTGATACCGGACAATATTCCGCCTGACGATAATGTGCGCCGCCAAGGGCGGGATGTGCGTTTGGGAGACTGTTTGCTCAACAAAGGACTGCGTCTGGAAGCGGCCGCGTTGGGGCATTTAGCGGGGCAGGGCATCACCCAGGTGAGCGTACGCCGCCGCCCTAAAGTTGCCCTGCTCTCGACCGGCGATGAGATCGTCGACCCCGGCACGCCGCTGGCGCCGGGGCAAATTTATAACTCCAACCGGCCCATGTTAAAGCGCCTGCTTGAGCGCTTTGGTGCTGACGTGGTGCAGATCGTTAGCGTGCCAGATAACTACGCTCAAACGGTGGCGCTATTAACCCAGGCCGCCGCTGACGCCGATGTCGTGGTAAGCACTGGCGGTGTCAGTGTTGGGGAAGAAGACCACGTTAAGGCCGCGCTTGATGCCTTGGGCGAGCTGGATTTATGGCGCTTGGCCATACGCCCAGGCAAGCCCTTGGCGCTAGGCCGCTTGCCTCGCGCTGACGGCAGTGAGGCAAGGTTTGTGGGTTTGCCGGGCAATCCAGTTTCGGGATTTGTGGGGGCCTGGCTATTTTTGCGCCCGCTCATGGGGGCGTTGTTGGCTTGTCCAGCACTGAAGGCATTGCCAACGTTAACCGCAACGGCGAATTTTGAGACCTCGACCGGACCGCGCCAGCACTATATGCGCGTAACGCTTAATTTTTCACCTTCCGGTATAACGGCCCAGGCCTTTGCTGACCAGAATTCCGGCGTATTGTCGTCGTGTATTGAGGCCGATGCCTTGGCGGTTATTCCTCCCCATCATCAGGTAACGCCCGGCGATACCGTTAGCTGCTTATGGTTGGCGGAGTAAGCAGACGCGTTCTCCTGACCGTTAAACAATGGCGTGGGGCACAAAGCAGGATGAATCCTTGGTAATTCGCCCTACGTCTTCCCGCACGCCGATCCCGCAAGCACGATCACCCACCACCCAACTGCCGATTAACGCGTGATGTTCGCCAAAGCGCGGCATGGGGTGGTAGGCCTGGCGAATCCAGGGGCTGTCCGTATAGGGGCCATCCACTGCCTCACGCTGCCCCTCTGGCGTTAACAGTTCAATATTGCTGCCTTCGCGTGAAAAGAACGGCTTGCGTACCCAGCCGGGCGGCAGCGGTGAAGGCGAGCGCTCTTCAAAATAGGCAGGTAGCAAATTAGGGTGGCCCTTAAAGTGCTCCCACAGCAGGGGCAGAATGCCCTTGTTAGAGAGGATCGCCTTCCACGGTGGTTCAAACCAGTGGGTGTGCAGCTGGGGAATCTTTTCGCCAAACGCATCGTCGGCCAACTCTTCCCAAGGGTAGAGTTTAAACAGTGCCTGAATGGGCTGATTATCCAGGTCAATAAAGTAGTCGCCGTCGCGCTGGTAGCCAATATCTTCGGTATAAATGAAGGGCGCTTTTAAACCGGCCTGAACGGCTACATCCTGCAGGTAGTGTACGGTTGCGCGCTCTTCGTCGTTATCCTTGATACATGAAAAGTACATCTCGGCGCTGCTCAGCCGGTCGCCAATATGCGCCATTGCATTAATCAGCCGCTCCTGAATGGAATTATATTGGTCAGCGTGGCGCGGGATGATGCCCTGTTGAATTGCCTGCTCAAGCCATACCCACTGGAAAAAGCCCGCTTCATAAAGCGAGGTGGGCGTATCGTAGTTAAGCTCAAGCAGCTTGGCGTGGCCCTGGCCTGAATAGGCAAAATCCATCCGCCCATAAAGGTGTGGCTGGCCAGACACCCAGGAGTCGTGAATGGTGTCCCACATGAACTCCGGCAGCGCCAGGCGTTGCATCAGCGCATTGGAGTGACAGACACGGTCAACAAGCTCCATGCACATTTCATGCAGCTCTTCGGTAGGCGCCTCAATATCCCGCTCTATTTGATCCAGCGAGAACTGGTAGTAGGCGCTCTCTTTCCAGTAGGGTTCGCCGCCGATGGTATGAAAATGAAACCCCAGCTCGTGGGCCAGGGTTTTCCAGTTGGCGCGTTCTGCAACATCAACTCTAAGCATGGAGATTCCCGAGGTACATCACGAGCCCCAGCCGCCTCGAGCGGATGAGCGAGAACCGAAGCCGCGACGCTGTGTGGCCTGGCGGTTCTGAGTCGCCGTGGTACGCAGGGCCTGGTGGCGCTGATTGACACGCTGGCTGGCCTGGTTAGTGGCGGTATTCCAGTTGCCCTGGTTCTGACGATTGCGGTAAACCGGTTCTTGGTACACTCCCCGGTTGGTCGCACCGTGGCTGGTGCGCGACATCATGTTACCCACCATGTAACCCATCATGGCCGGCATAAACCAGCCACCGCCACTGCTGCCGGTGGCCGCCTGCGACTGCTGTTCGGTGGGGGCCGTGCAGGCTCCTTCACCGTGTTCAGCCTCACACTCTTCAAGCGTATTGAAGCGGGGGACTTCTTTAATGGACGCCTCGTAGGCATCTTCACAGGCGCTGCGGGTATATACATCGGCGGCCACGCACTCATCAACACTCTGGTAGCTGCGTGGGCTGTCAAAGCTTACATCGGTCGTTTGCTCTGGCTGGCCACACGCCGTTAGCCCGAATGCGCTGGCGCCCATCATCGCAAGCGAGAGGCGGGCGCTGCGTTTGCGTCGCGGCAGGTGTGGGGTCTGATCGTTATGTGCCATCGTTAAACTCCTTACCACGTCATCGAGGCGGCATTAATCAGGCCAACTGCAATGGAGACACTACCCGCCAGAATACCGTAAGCCATATGACCTTCAGTGATATGCAGTGACAGGCTTTCTCCCTGATTCTTCAACACCATCTTCAGACCAAAGAAAGCCGCCAGTTGAACACCAAACGCGATGATGCCCCACAAGATGAAATCGATGAAACTGATGGAGTTGGCCATAGCGCTATAGAGCGGCAGTGTAAAACCGACGATAGAACCTGCATAGGCCGTGGCCGCCGCTGCATTACCTTCGCGAATTAACGTCCACTCGTGGTGGGGCGTGATACGGCTATAACAGTACATAAACGCAACGAGAAGCACGAGTGCGCCGATCAGATAGCCCAAAAAGTGGGGTAAGCCTTGTAAATACTGCATGTATAGAATCTTCCTTGGTTGAGAGTCAACGTTGTGATGGTGGCGTGTGTTAGGGCTTGCCGCGTTTAAATAGCATCAATATCGACCGATGTAACATCAACACCGAGATTTTGTACCAGCATAAACCCACCCTCACCGTCATCTTCCGCATTCAGCAATACGTACTCCATGCGCTCGGAGTCTTCAATAGGGCGCTCGTACAGCATGGCATGGTGGGTAACGCTGCGCGTCATGACGCTTTCGGTGGTCATTACCTGCTCTTCAAGCACGACGGGCGGCGACCAAAGGCTCGCTTCATCGCCCCACACACGCTGAAACTGGCAGGTGCGCTCGGAAGCATCGGTCGCCTCGACAGCAATCGTTTGTGCACCCAGCTGGCCTGCCTTTTTATCGCTTGCGTTGATCAGCGCATCGAACTCGATATCCGACAAATGCGTCACACGATAAAAATCAAACAGCTTGTACTCAATCACGCGCTGGTTTTCGACGTTGGCTTGCAGCCACGTATCGTTATCCAGATAAAAGCGTACCAAGTGGGCGCCCTGGCCAAGGTCGATATGCCCTACGGCCGCAACATGATGATAGGGCGCGCTGTCCCACCCAAAGAGTGCATCGGAATAGGCGCTTAACTCAGCCAACTGAATGTTGACGCGCCCATCCAGACGCAGCCCCGCAAAATCTTCTTGTGACATCCCGGTCGGCAGGCCAGCAGTGAAGGTGGATGCGTTTTCTGCCGCAGGGTTCGCCGCCTCATTGGAAGTGCCGAACAGGGCCTTAAGTGTCTTGAACATTCGAGAAGCCTCCAAAGGGCAAGCCGATAGCGCGAATCGTTGGTGCAGAATCAATATGGCCCAGTGACGTGCAGGCCCGCCGGTGGGCGGGCGCTGTGCCACGTTTACGCTTGTGGAGTATTTTTCTTGGCTTTCAGACGTGCCAGCACGTCTTCGGCTTTGCGCTCATTGGCGCCAATACCCGCCGCTTTCAGGCGTGCATCCAGTGATGAACCGCTCTCTTCGGCAGCCATTTGGTCGGCCGCCTGCATCTGGGCTGAGTTAAGCTGCTGGCGCTCACGGATCCGGTCAAGAGACTCCATCGCACTACCCATAGCGCTATTTTGCCCGGAGTGGCGCGCTGCTACGGCAGACTGAGCCTTCTGTGCAGACTCTGTCGCTTTTACCACGCTCACCTGCTGTTTTAGCTGGCGCAGCTGGTTATCCGTATTGCGAATGGCTCCGCGCAGGCTTTCAATGCTGGCGTCGTACTCGCTGACGATGCTGCGCTCGGCGTCCAGCTCATCCTGCATGCTGACCATACGCTCGGCAACTTCGACCGCTAACGCTTCTTCGCCTTTATCCAGCGCGGCTTCAGCGCTCTGCTCAAGCTCGGCAATTTTGCTTTCCAGGGTATCTGCCTTGTTACTGTTCAGCTGGCGTTGACCCATTAAGCGCGCAAGTTCGGTTTTGGACTGTTTCAGGTGATTTTCAGAATCACGGATTTCCTGGTCCAAAATACGCAGCGCTTGAGAGTCAACGACGGCCTGGCCGGTCTCATTCGCTTTACCACGTAACGCCGTCATGATTTTGCTTAACATAAAGTTGCTCCTAAACGCGTATTAAGAAAAGTGATCGTGAATTAAGTCGGCGACTTCCATGGCAGCGCTGGCCGTGGCATGTAATTCAGCACAAATAGACACCAGCTTTGAATCGCCAAACAGCTGCCCGTAAGCCACGTAAAAATCTCGATTATCGATGGATACGATACCGATAGAGGCAAGCGGAAGCGCAAGGCCCTGGCGCAGTAACACGTCGTTAAGCTCAGCCGGATTCGATACGCTGTCCAGCGGGGCAATGGCGGTCATGGCAATCCACTCATTGTCACTGCGCGAAAGCGTTAAGGTTAAATTACCGTAATCGTGAAGCTCCCAAATCAACGTTTGGTTGGCTTCATCTAAACTAACATTGGCCGCTGGCCACTCCAGTTCAGCGGCTTCTTCCTGAGCGGAGGCATCGTTAATAACGCGATAGAGTTCGGCTGCCGAGAAAGCACCCGTTTCATTGTGAGTAATCAAAGCAGCAAGCTCCTTATGCAAAATGAAGGTTATGTTAGCACTGACAATTCATCATCTTCTAATAACGCACTATCGCGTTTGAGTAAAAGGCTACGCTAACACGCTGCGCGCCTGGATGTTTCACTATCAGCAGCGCTTCTTGAGCGAGCCCATTTAAGACCCACAGGCAGGAGAGGAGTTCTTCGTTAAGCGTACGATAAAAGGAGCCGATAACATGGATAAGGATAGCCAACCGCCCAGTTACGCTTCAGCAGCAGGCTGAGGTGCTACTGCTTACGTTATCTCCGTGAGCTTGTTTTAATGTAGGAGTGTTGGAAAGCTGATCGAATGTATATCAAGACGTATGATATATATTTCGCTAGTGGTGGAAGAGTTAAGCGTCACGTTCCGGCCCTGAAGACAGTAAGGCGGTCGGTCGCTCTTATAAATAAAAGGGGTGGGAAACAGATGGCTGAGAGCAAACGTTCCAACGCTCAACGGCTTAAGGACTCGTTGGAAGATGACATTATTAATGGGCGGCGGGTGCCAGGAGAACGGCTCGACCCGGACGAGCTAGGGCGAACGTTTAATGTTTCTCGCACGCCCGTGCGTGAAGCCTTCCAGCAGCTGGTGGCTAGCGGTTTGGTCACCGTATCACCGAAAAAAGGCACGTTTGTGGCCAAGGTCGGCATCGACCAGTTAATCGAGATGTTTGAAGTCATGGCCGAGCTTGAGGGCATGTGCGGGCGCCTAGCGGCCCGACGCATTAGTGACCCGGAGCTGGCAGAGCTTCAGGCGGCCCATCAGCGCTGTGAAGCAGCGGCACACGCGGGCGATACGGACGAGTACTACTACGAAAATGAAGCGTTTCATGACTGCATCTATGCAGCGAGCCACAATACGTTTCTAGCCAGCGAAGCTCGTCAGCTAAAACAGCGCTTAAAGCCCTATCGTCGCCTGCAATTGCAGGTTCGCCAGCGCATGCATAATTCCTTGAGCGAGCACCAAGCCATTGTCGATGCCATTACCCAAGGCGATGCCGCACTGGCTGAGCAGGCGCTATGCGACCATGTGCTGATTCAAGGCGAGCGATTCAGCGACTTTGTGGCCAGCGTGCGCCGTATGGAAGCGCCGATCAGCCAGCCGGGGTAGGTAATGTCCGTATTGGTGGGGTGATGGTCCTTGCCGACACGTCGCGCTCGGCGGAAACTCTCCCTATTAACGATCTGGAGAGAGAACGTGACGCGCCATATTGCCTTATTGGCTTACCCCGATTGTCAGCTGTTGGATGTCAGTGGCCCCTGGCAGGTGTTTGCCAGTGCCAATGCGCTAAGCCCGGAGCCCTTGTACCGCTTAACCCTAGTCGCCGATGCGCCTGGGCCGGTAATGACCAATGGCGGCCTGGCGGTGTACGCCAGCCACACCTATGCCGAACTTCCCCAGCTACTGCCTTTGGATACGTTACTCATTGCAGGCGGCAGCGGTGTGATGGCGTTACGCCAAGACCCGCACGTGCTGGCTCTTTTACGTGAGCTGGCGCCTCACGTGCGCCGGTTAGGCTCTATCTGCTCAGGGGCTTTCTTGCTTGCTGCTGCCGGGCTTTTAGATGGCCAGCGCGCCACTACCCATTGGCGCCACGCCGACCAGCTTGCCGAGGAGTACCCCGCGCTTAATGTTGAGCCTGATGCGCTGTATATCCAAAGCGGTGATCGCTACACCAGCGCCGGGATAACGGCCGGTATCGATCTGGCGCTTTCGCTGGTAGAAGCCGACCACGGCGCTGCCCTTGCCGGGCAGGTAGCACGAGAACTGGTGATGTTTCTGCATCGCCCCGGTGGGCAGTCGCAGTTCAGCGAACTTCTACGCTGCCAGCAAGATGCTGGCCCGTTGCGTCGCTTGCTGGATCATCTGCATGCCGACCCTGGCGGGGCACATTCGCTGGAAAGTATGGCGGCCTTAATGGCCGTATCACCACGTCATCTTACCCGCCTATTCAAGCGCCACTTAACCACGACGCCGGTTACTTACTTGACCCAGCTACGCCTGGAGCAGGCGCGTTTGGCGCTGCTGGATGGGCATCAAACGGTATCGCTTGAGCGGTTAGCTAAGCGTTGGCGTTTGGGCGGCGCCGAGCAGCTGCGCCGCCAGTTTCAACGTTACTACGGTGTTTCCCCTTCTGTGTATCGTCAGCGCTTTGGCGCGGCGGCTAAGTCTGCCCTTACGTCTACCCTCACGCCTTCTCGTGTGCCTACTCTTTTGGAGCCATCGCCATGCCAATAACCGTTACGCTGTTATCGCTGTGCCAAGCGCTGTTGGTCAGTGGCAATATCCTGCTGATTGCCGTATCGCCTCTCATTGGCGCCTCGCTGGCACCGACGGCTAACTGGGCCACTGTGCCGGTGGCCAGCCAATGGCTGGGGCTGATGTGCGCCACCATTCCCGCCTCGCTGATCATGGGGCGGCTGGGGCGTAAACGCGGGTTTGTGCTGGGCAATCTTATCGGCTTGATAGGTACAGCCGTGGCCATTGCAGCGCTACGCCAGCAAAGCTTTGGACTGTTCCTGCTGGCGACCTGGCTAATTGGTATCGGCATTGGCTTTGGGCAGCTCTACCGCTTTGCAGCCCTTGAAGCATCCCCCACGGCACTGCGCGATAAAGCGCTTGGTTTAGTGATGGGCGGTGGAGTGGTAGCGGCATTTGCAGGCCCGTGGCTTGCCCGCTTTAGTCGTGAGCTGAGCGAGACGCCGTTTTTAGGTAGCTTCGTTGGGCTGGGCGTGCTCTATGTATTGGCACTGGGCATATTGCTTTGCACGCGGTTGCCGGTCGCTTTTGTGCAGGCAGTAGAGGGGGAGAAAAAGCCCTTGCTCGCTATCCTGCGCCAGCCCGGTTTTCTACTGGCCGTTAGTGCGGCGGCCATTGGCTACGGAGTGATGAATCTGGCCATGACCGCCACACCGCTGGCGATGGAAGGGGCCGGGCACAACTTTAACCATGTCGCCACCACTATTCAGTGGCATGTGGTTGCCATGTTCTTGCCCTCATTTTTTACCGGCCATTTGACGGCGCGCTTTGGTGCCCCACGCATGATTAGCGCTGGCTGCTTACTGCTGGTGGCAAGCGCAATTGCTGCACAGTTTGATGCCGGGCTAGCGGGCTTTAATGTTGCGTTGATCCTGCTGGGGCTTGGTTGGAATTTCACCTTCCTGCCCGCTACCGGGTTATTGACGCAAAGCTATCAACCGGCAGATAAGGCGCGCACTCAAGCGGCCAATGAGTTTCTGGTGTTCGGTATGGCTGCGTTAACGGCGCTGCTGGCGGGGCCGTTGGTTAACACCCTGGGCTGGGCGATGCTCAATGCGCTGCTGATTCCTGTCTCGTTACTGCCTATGGTGCTGCTGGCATGGCAGCGGCGGCCAAACGCGCCTCTGCTTTCTTAAGATATTATAACATAGTTATATTCTTTTATTTGTTACGTCAGGTGGTTGAATGATTGCTAAACGGGAACGCGGCAAGCTGGAGCGCCAGCTTGTTGCTTCGCTGACTGAAGTCTGTGAGCAGGCCAAGGCCGAGGTGGTTGGGTTCGTCTGGTTAACTCACTGCGTGGACTACCAACACTTCCCCGAAAGCCTGGTGGTTATCTGGGTATTTGATACCGATGCCCATTTAGCCTCAGCGCTAAAGGGCGAAGCCAAACAGCGCCTGCATGATTTCACGGCCAGCGCTTTGGCTGAGGCGGGTGTGGCGCTGGATAGCATCACACCGCACATTGACTTCGATAGTGAACAGGCGTGCCAGCGCACCCATGGCGGTGACTGGCAGCGTCGTCTGCGCGCGCGAAGTGTGAGGCACTGATGGCCAAGAAAATCGATAGCCCCTGCATATCCGCCTGTCAGTTGAAGGGCGGCATGTGCACCGGCTGCGGGCGGAGTGTTGAGGAGATTCGCCATTGGAAATCCATGAAGCGACCCGAAAAAATCGCCACCATCAAGAGGGCTGAACAGCGTTACAAGAAGCTCAACAAGTAACGGGCGTTAGGAAAATATCGTTCGGGCGGCGTTTGGTTAAAAATCACCCGGGGCGCATTGCAGGCAGGTAAGGCCCAGGGCGCGCCACTGGGCGACGACTGCATCGCGGTCGTCCAGCACCAGCCAGGGCTCGAAACCGTCTTCGCGCATGGTGCTGAGCAGGGCTTCCTTGACCGCTTCGTCATCCACGTGGTCATGGCCATCCGGGCGCAGGTACATGGCGTCAAACGGTATGGCGTTGCGGGTCAGCCATTCGTGGGTATGCTCGCGATGAGTGTCCGGGCGGCCGCTGCAAATGATGATCTGCTGGCCTTGGGCTTTTAATAATTTCACCAGCCGGGCGACCGGTTCGATCACTGGCGCTTCGGCCATAAATGCAAAGAAGGGGTCCCACTGCTTGGCGGGGCCTAACACCCATTCGTGTACTTTCGTGGGGTGAAATTCAGCTAACGTACCGTCAACATCGACAATCACTGCTTGGGTCATGCAGGGCTCCGGTTATTTAAGGTGTGAGTATTCAAGGCGTAAGTATTCAAGAACAGGGTTTTTTGTGTGGTGAGGCGCGCACCGAGTAACGTGCGCCAGGCGCTAAGAGCGGGTTCGGATAAAGGGGTAAACAGTGGCACCACACGTTCGGCGTTTAGCTGATCGGCAAGCACAACCAGGTGTGAGGCGCGCAGATGCACATTCCAGCGCCGCCAGAGGATGTCGCCAGCGGCCAGCTCGGCGCAGCGCGAAGGTGTCAGGTAACCGGTGTGCAGCAGGTGAAAACCTGGCCACATGGCCGCCGTATCATCGCGGTCACTGATCAGCTTGAGGCTTGGCAGGGAGGCATCGGAGCGCGCCAGAAGCGCTTCTATTCTTTTATCCGCATGGGAGCGGCGAAGTGTTGCGGGGAGCGCCAGCAGGGTTTGTAGATTGGCGCGAATAATCGGATCAATAGCAAGCGAAAGCCCGCGAGCGTCCGCTTCTTCGGCTAGCCAAAGTGCCATCTCAAGCGCTCGGCCTGATTCAGGCACCGGGAAAACCAGCGGGCGGCTCAAGTGTTCGCTGATAGCGTCCACACATGCCTGCTGGGGTTGATCGTAGGTGCCATAAGAAGCGTCCAGTAGCGCAATGCGCGCCGGTGGCGGCGTATCAAACGGAAACAGCCGGGACTCAAAGCAGGCGTCGCCGCTGTAGAAAATGCCGCCTTCGACATCCAGGTGAATCCAAACCCCGCCCAACGAATGGCCCGCCTGCCCGGTAGTCACCGTAATACCGGCAATTTGGCAGGAGCCGCGTTCAGGCAGCGGCTGCCAGGCGCGCCCATCGGGAAGCGCCTGAGCCACCAGCGGCGTGCAGTAAAGCGGCAGCGTAGCGGGCAGCTCACTGACGCCGCCAATATGATCGATATGGTCGTGACTGATAATCACCGCATCGACATCAAGCCCGCGCGCCCAGGTAATTGGCTCGCCTGGGTGCAGCGCGCCGCCGGCATCCAACAGAAGCCGCTTGCCGTTGGCTTCCATCACAATAGCCGCTGGGCCTTTATCGCCCAGGCCGCTCAATATATTGATGCTGGCGTTCATTGGTCGGGCTCCAGGCACCAGCCTTCTAGGAGCATTAGCGCTACCTGCTGGCCCAATTTCAGGGCGTGGGAATGATAGGCGAGCAGCGTTTCGCCACCGGCCATGCGCAGATGAAGCTCATAGCGCTCGCCACGAAAGGTCTGGCGTTCAACGCGAGCGGTTAAGTCCTGCTGGCTGGGCGCCTCGGGATGCACCTGAATATGCTCCGGGCGCACCAGCACTGCCTGATGACGCTGGGAAGCGGGAGACGCCAGCCCCTTCATCAGCTCATGGCCACTAAGACGCCTGCCTGGTGCGCCGGTGCTTATCATTAACTGGCTGCCCTGGCCGATAAAGCTTGCCACCCAGGACGTGCGCGGCTCGCGGTAGAGCGTTTCGGGCGTGGCCCACTGCACCAGCTTGCCCGCTTGCATCACCGCGATACGGTCGGCCAGCGCCATGGCTTCGCTTTGGTCATGGGTGACGTAGACCATAGTGGCTTCGGTGCGGCGGTGAAAATCTGCAAAGCTGTGCTCCATGGAGGCGCGCAGGTGGCGGTCGAGGTTCGCTAATGGCTCATCCAGAAGCACTACTGACGGGTTAGTGACCAGGCAGCGGGCGAGTGCCACGCGCTGGCGCTGGCCGCCGCTTAAATCCTGCGGCGTGCGCTGGGCGTAGGGCTCAAGCGCCACCAGGGCAAGCGCTTGCTCAACGCGGTGCTGATAATCCGCCCCGCGCACGCCGCGTAGTTTGAGTGGGTAGCCGACGTTATCGGCGACGCTCATATGCGGCCACAACGCGTAGGATTGAAACACCATGGCCATGTTGCGCTGCTCGGGGAACACGTGGTGCTGCTCGCTCGCCAGAAGCGTATCGCCCAGATGGATTTCACCGCCGCTTACCTGCTCGAACCCGGCCAGCATACGCAGCATGGTGGTTTTGCCACAGCCGCTGGGGCCGAGCAGGGCGACGAATTCACCCGGCTCAACCGTTAATGAAAGCCCATCCACGGCTTTGTGTTCGCCAAACTGCTTGGTGACTTGCTTAAGGGTTAGCCCTGCCATGGCACGACTCCTTTGGGTAAACGCGGGGCCAGAAGGCTAAGCGACAGCATGAGTGAAGCGACCATCAGCACGACCAGTACGGACACCGCTGAGGCCAGAACGCTTTCGCCGCCTTCATCAAGGTTGAAAATCAGCACGCCCAGGGTTTCGTTACCGGCGCTCCATAGCAGTGCCGAGACGGTCAGCTCGTTGACAGCCAGCAGAAACACCAAAAGCCCACCGGCAAACAGCGCAGGTGCAATCAGCGGCATCACGATAGTGGAAAGGCGGCGCCACGGGCCGGCACCGGCGAGCTGGGCGGCTTCTTCAAGGGAAGGGTCAAGCTGTGCCAGGCTTGCGCTGACCGGTTTGAGGCACACCACCAGAAAACGTGCCAGATAGGCCACGAAGATCAGCCCCAACGTGCCGTAAAGTGCGACGTTGATAATGGGCAGTGGGCGCACGAACAGCAGAATGCAGGCAATTGCGAGTACCACGCCGGGCAGGGCGTAAGGCAGCTCGATAATACTCAGCGTCAGATTTTGCAGGCGCGCTGGAAGCCGCTGAAGGTGATAGGCCAGCGGCAGGCTGCACAGCATGAGCACCACGGCTGCGCCACCGGCAAGCCAGAAGCTATTGCGCATGGCACGCCACGTGGCGCCCTGGCGGCCAATCACTTCATGGTAGGCGTTCAACGTGGCGGTATCGGCGTTGAGCGGTACGCCCATGGCCGGCACCAGCGAGCTGACTACCAGCGCCACCAGAGGCGCGACAAGAATGACCAGCAACACGCTGACCAGTAGCGTCGTGACCAGCGAGCGAAAGCGGCCGAGTGAGAAATCATGGGCGCGCCCGCTATGCCCCACCAGCCCGAAACGGCTGCGGCCCATCCAGTGTTGCTGAAGCGCCACACCCGCCAGCGCCAGCACGCCGATCAGCAGCGAAAGGGCGGCCATCTCAGCCAGTACGCCGGTGCCAAAACTGGCCATGCGCTGATAAATCAGCGTCGGCAGTACGTAGTAGCTTGCTGGAATGCCCAGCATGGCCGGGATGCCAAAGTTACCCAGGCTTGAGATAAACGCCATGGCGGCACCGGCCACCAGGCCGCTTCTCGTCACGGGCAGAACAATATGCCGCCATACCTGATTCTGCCGGGCGCCGCTAATGCGGGCGGCTTCGACTAGTTCGCGGGGTAGAGAAAGTAGCGAGGTGCGCAGCGCCAGAAACACCAGCGGGGCGCTTTGAATACCTAACAGCAGGGCGATGCCTTCCGCCGAGTAGAGCGGCTGCGGGCTGCCCAACGGCGGCGCCATGCCGATGCTTTTTAATAGCGGGCTTGCCGGGCCAAATAGCTGTAACCAGCTAAGTGCCGTGACCTGGGGCGGAATCATCATCGGCAACATAAAACAGAACACCAGCCACGCCTTGCCGCGAATGTCGGTGAGGGTAATCACGAACGCAAACAGGCTGCCCAGCGCAAGGGCAATCAGCATGCCCAGCCCCGAGGTATACAGGCTGTGCCACAGCGCTCGCCAGGTACTCGCTGATTGGAGCACACGCCATAGCGGCGCGTTGCCCCCTTGGGTCAGGTCGCTTAACGCTTCAACCAACAGGCGCAGGCTAGGCGCCAGGCTCAGCAGGACCACGGTAAGCGTCAAAAGGGTAAGCAGCCAGCGGTGCTGGCTGCCTTGAGTAAGACTCGGTGACATGATCAGCCGCCGAACAGGTCGCTAAAACGCTGCTTCAGGGCTTCTTCCTGCTCAAGCGCTTGGGCGATATCAACAGGCATCAGCTCGATGGTGTCGCGGGCGGGGAAGCCTTCCGGCGGCGTAACACCCGGGTGGGCAGGCAGATACCCCTGCTCGCTGACCAACTGCTGGCCCTCTTCCGAGAGTACGAAGTCGACAAACTTCTGCGCCGCGTCGACGTTCTTGGCACCGGCCATAATGGCGACGGGTTCAGTGACCGCGCTCACACCCTCTTCAGGGAAGACAAACTCGACCGGCGAGCCTTTGGCCGCTTCGCGGATGGGCAGGAAATCCACCACGATGCCGTAAGGCTTGGTGCCCGCTGCCACTGCGTTGAATACCCCGCCGTTACCGCCTTGGGCCTCAGTGCGGTTGTCATGCAAGGCATCGTAATAGCTTTCACCCAGGTCAGGATTTTCACTAATCGCCGCCATATGAATCAGTGCAGCACCTGAGTAAAGCGGGCTTGGCATGGTCACTAAGCCTTCATATTCAGGCTTGAGCAGGTCCTGCCAGCTTTGCGGCTGCTCGTCAGCGCCGGTGTTATACACGATACCGGTGGTGATCAGTTTGGTGCCGTAGTAGAAGCCTTCGGGGTCAAAAAGCTCGGCATCAAAGGCTTCACGATTAGGGCTCAAATACGCCTGAAGCTGGTCTTCCTGCTTTAACGACTCCATGGTCATGCTGTCGGCGATCAGCAGCACATCCGGGTTACTGACCCCGGCGGAAAGCTCGGAGCGCAGGCGGGTCATCAATCGCGTGGTGCCGTCGCGTACCCACTCCACCTCGATATCCGGATAGGCTGCCTGGAAGGCATCGACCGTTTGCTGGGCGTCGCTGTTGGGCTGGCTGGTGTAGAGCACGAGCTTGTCGTCGGCAACGGCGTTTGCCGAAAGAGCCAAACTTGCCATCGTGGTGGTAAGAGCAATGGCGGTGCAGAGTGAGCGCTTAAGCATCAGAAAGTCTCCAGTGAGTTGACTCTGCTCACACTACTGTCATCACCTTACAACATCGTGACACTACCCTTTCGTTTGAAGGAGGAGAGCTTTCGTAAGCATCGGAAAGTCTTTCGTTAATAAAAAAGAGGGGAGATGAGAGCAGAATGAAAGGCTTAAACGAGCGTCGCCGAGCGCTGCTTGAGCGGGTGCGCCAGGAGGGGCGCCATTCGCTAGAGGCGCTGGCTGATCAGTTTGGGGTGTCCGTACAAACGCTGCGCGGCGATATTCGCTTTCTTGCCGAAAAGGGCATGGTGCTGCGGCGCCACGGAGAGGTACTGCCGTTTCCCGACCGCGAAAATATCGGTTACGACCAGCGCCAGATCGTCAATGAAGCTGGAAAACGCCTTATTGCCCGCCAGGCCGCTTCATTGATTCAGCCTCATCAGTCGCTGTTTCTAGGCACCGGCACCACCGTTGAACAGCTGGCCGACGCGCTGCACGACAAACAGGGCCTGCATATCATGACCAATAATCTTCACGCGCTTATCAGGCTATCCGCCCTGGAGTGTGAGCTGGTGGTGGCGGGCGGCCGGGTGCGCCGCCGAGACCAGGACGTGATTGGCGGCGACGCGTGGCGCTTTTTTCAACGCTACCGAGCGGATGTAGGCATTGTCTCGGTAGGTGGCATGGATGCCCACGGCAATCTTTTCGACTACAACGACGATGAGGTCATGGCGCGTGAAGCGCTGTTGGCCAATGCGGCTTTGCGCGTTCTGGTGTTGGATAGCACCAAGTTTGATTTACCGCTGCGCTGTGCGGCGGGACAACTAGCCGATTATGACGCGGTGATTACCGACGTGGCGCTCCCTGACCGATTACGCAGCCCTCTTGCTGCGCAGGGCGTTAGGTTTTTGATATGAGCAGTTTGATATGAACAGTTTGATATGAGCAGGTAGTAAGTGGTCGGCGAGGTAGCCGCAGCCGCGGGTATCTATTTGACATTGGCCCTCAGGTAATGGCAAATACCCCAAAAATTGGCTTGAGGAGCACGCTGTGGAAAACGGTCAATCAGAAGCGGCCTTACGTTATGAAGCGCTATCCGTCGATACGCTGGCAACGCGGCTGGGTGATGTACACGAAGTCGCCAGCCGTGTTGGTGGTGACCCCGCGAGCTGGGAAATTCGTGAGGTGGGCGATGGCAACCTGAACCTGGTGTTTATCGTGACGGGTACCACGGGCAGTGTGGTGGTTAAGCAGGCGCTGCCCTATGTTCGTATGGTGGGCGAAAGCTGGCCGCTGCCGCTTTACCGCGCCCATTTTGAGTATTACGCCCTGGTGCGCCAGGCCAAGCGTGCCCCCAACATTGCGCCTGAAGTGTTTTATTTCGATAAGCCCCAGGCCCTGTTTGTGATGGAGTATCTTTACCCGCACACGATTTTGCGTCGCAAACTGATTAAAGGTGAGCGCGTGGCTCGCTTGGGGGAAATCATCGGCCAGTTCTGCGCGCGCACGGCGTTTCGCGGCTCGGAGCTTTCTCTGCCAAGCCCAGAGAAGAAGCAGGATGTGGGGCTGTTTTCGGGTAACGTGGCGATTCCTGCGATTACCGAATCATTGGTGTTCACCGACCCCTATTACGGCGCCGAGATGAACCACCACACGCCGGAACTTTCGCCAGTGGTGGACGAGCTGCGCCGCAACGCGCGCTTAAAAGCCAGGGTTCAGCGGCTATTGATGAAGTTCACCGCTAACACCGAAACCATGCTCCACGGTGACTTGCACTCGGGCTCGATCATGGCGACCGACACCGATGTGCGCGTGATCGACCCTGAGTTTTCCCAGTACGGGCCGATGGCGTTTGATTTGGGAATGGCCGTAGCCAACTTCCTGATGGCGTACTTTAGTCAGCCTGCCCACCGCCAGGATGACGAACTGGAGGCGTACCAGACGTGGATTCTCGACGTCATCGAGGCGTGCTTCACAAGCTTTGATGCCGAGTTCCGCCACTTATGGCAAACCGAGCGCACCGGCATTCTGTTCCCCAGGGCGCTGTTTGAAGACCAAGGCAACAGCGCGGACGACGCCTGCGATGCGCTGTTGGAGGAAATTCGCCTGGATGCGTTGGCCTACTGCGGTATCGAAATGCACCGCCGGGTGCTGTCACTGGCCCATAATGCGGATTTCGAAGAGATCGAAGACACTGCCCTGCGCGCCCGGCTAGAAGCCCGCAATGTGTTGATGGGCCAGGCGCTTATAATGAACCCTGACGCGGTTTGTGAGATACCTGCGCTTATTGAACTGGCCCAAGCGTATAACCGTCAGGATGTTCTATAAACAGCCTTCTATAAAAGACGTGCTATAAAAAAGCCGCAATCGCCCGATGAGCTGCCCCCTAGCGTTGGACAACCCTCTAACGCTAGGGGGGTATAAGGAAGGCGTACGACGAGACGTTCAAATTGCTGATTGCTCAGCCTGCCCAGTAAATATCCCTGCCCCGGTAACGTTACGATTGAGAGCATTCGTTATATTTATTTGTTATGTTATACTATAGCAATAAAGCGTTTTGGCTGAGATTGGTTTCAGTATATTTGAGTTCCCTTGCTGTAGTCCGTAAGCCCCATCTGGTCTGCCTCAACACTTCCCCTGCTTTATGATAAATAAGGATAAGCGACCAATGATTAGGAAAAATCCACGTGGTGACCTGCCAACGATTCACCCCAGTGCCTTTATCGATCCCACGGCCATCATATGTGGGTTGGTCATCGTGGAAGAGAACGTATTCATCGGGCCCTACGCCGTGATCAGAGCCGATGAAAGGGATGCGCATGGAAATATTGATCCGATGGTGATCGGTGCGCACTCCAATATTCAAGATGGCGTTGTGATCCACTCCAAATCGGGGGCCAGCGTAACGATAGGTAAGCGTACCTCGATTGCCCATCGCGCTATTGTGCATGGGCCTTGCACGGTGGGTAGCGGCGTGTTCATCGGCTTTAACAGCGTACTTTTCAATTGCCAGATTGGCGATGGCTGCGTCGTGCGCTACAACGCGGTGGTGGATGGTTGCCAACTGCCAGCGAACTTTTATGTTCCTTCTACTGAGCGAATTGGCCCCGATACCAATTTGACGCGCTTAAGCCAAGTGCCCAGCGAAGCGAGTGCGTTTTCCGAGGATGTCGCTCGCACCAACAATGATTTGGTGCAGGGTTATAAGGCTATCCATAATGAGTTTTAGGCAGTAGCGGTTTTCCACTCGTTTAAAACGATTACTGACACAGTGTTGCGTTTAGCTAGTGAGTCAGGCCGCTATTAACGTTAAATTTTTCGTCTTTATTTCGTATGTTATAACGTAATTTATAGTGCAAGGTATATGTATGAATAAGCCAATTACCACGGCATTAACACAGCGTGAGTCGCCGGATAAAGCGCAGAAGGCCAAGATATTGGCCATGTCTGCCTGCGACTATATGAACGACGAGCAGCTGGCTTTTTTTCGTCAGCGCTTGCTGGATGAGCGCTATGAAATTCAAGCGCATTTAACGGAAATGAAAGAGGTAATCGCTTCTCACGAACGTGACAGCGATGAAGCCGATCAGGCCTCGTTTGAAGAGGAGCTGCGCCTGTCACTACGCCAGGCCGACCGGGAAAGCCGCCTGGTGAACAATATCGATGCGGCTTTACGACGGATCGATAACGGCGACTATGGCTATTGTGACGAGACTGGCGAGCCTATTGGTATTGCCCGCTTGCTGTTCCGACCCACTGCGCGGCTATGTATTGAGGCGAAAGAGCGTCAGGAAAGCCAGGAAAATCATTACCGCAAAGCAAGGTGGGAGTAACCCGTTATGACGACACCCTCGCTCATTCCCATTAACGTGCTGACCGGTTTTTTGGGAAGCGGCAAAACCACGCTGCTCAATCGTTGGGTACACCAATCGTCAATGCGTAATACATTGGTGGTTATCAATGAGTTTGGTGATATTGGGCTGGACCACCTGCTCATCACCCATAGCGATGAGCAAGCCGTTATCGAAATGAGCAGCGGCTGCCTATGCTGTACGCTGCGCGGCGATCTTAGTCGTACGCTTCAGCAAGCGTTAGAAGATATTCAGGCACAAGATAAGCCTTTGCCCTCGCGCGTGGTGATCGAAACCACGGGCCTGGCAGTGCCCACTTCCATACTGCAACTGCTGATGACCGACCACTGGCTAGCGCATCGTTTTAAGCTTGATAGCGTGGTGTGCTGCGTTGATGCAATCAATGGCGCCGCAACGCTTACCGCCCATAGCGAGTCGCAGCAGCAAGTAGCCATCGCCGATAAGCTGTTACTCACCAAGACCGACTTGGCCGAGCAAAACGTGGTATCTGCCCTGGCCAACCAGCTCGCGAGAATTAACCCCACGGCCGAGCAGTGGCAGGTAATTAACGGCGAGCTTTCCGCTAGTCTCTTGGTCGGCGCAGGGCTTTATCGCAGTGAACAGGCGGGCTACCAGGTTGACCAGTGGCTAAAGGCGGGCAGTTATACAATCCAGCCCGCCGATCAACACGCCGGCGCTGCTTTTTCGCTAAGTAAGCATTCATTGTTGAACGCGGCCCAGCCCGACAGCACATCGCACGGCGACAGTATCAATGCCTTTTGCTTTAGCGTTGAAGAGCCAATCCACCCCGACACGTTAGAGAGCTGGCTGGATATCTTGATGTCGCTGATGGGCGATAAAATGTTGCGTATCAAAGCGGTAGTGCATCTTACCGACAGGGATACACCGCTGGCGTTACACGGTGTACAACATATTTTTCACCCGCCTGCAGAGCTGCCCGCAGGCAGCGTGAGTGATCGAGTTTCCCGATTTGTTTTCATCACGCAGAACGTGTCGCCGGAGAGCGTGGCTGAGATGTACCGCTTTTTTCAAACCTCTAAAGAGAGTGCCTAATGACCGCTGTGACGTTACCCGATATTGCACGCCAAAGGCCGACGCTATCAGGCGCTTTATCATGGGTAGGGATGGAGGGCAGTGGTGATGTGATGATCGTAATCAATGAAGCGATAGGGGCGTGCGGGCGGTTTGAAAGCGTGCCCGATAGGCGGTAGGCGTCAGTGCGTAACGACGAGAAAACACCTTGCGCATCTGTTCGTCGGAGCTAAATCCCGCGCGCCAGGCAATGCTTTTCATGGGCAGCGCTGTGTCGAGCAGCAGCGACTTGGCGCGTTCACAACGGGCGTTTTCAAGCCAGGCCGATGGCGTCATTCCAAACTCGTCAAGAAACGTGCGGCTGAAATGGCGGGGGCTCATACCCGCCTTGGCGGCCATATCTGCAAGCTTTAAAGGTTTATCAAGATGAGTGATCAGCCAACTCTGTAACTCGCGCATACTGGGCGAACCCGTCATTTGGCTGGTGAGGGCGGCGCTAAATTGCGACTGGCCACCCGGGCGTTTGAGATAAACCACCAGATCGCGCGCTACGCCCAGCGCCAGATCGCGTCCAAAATCCTGCTCGACAAATGCCAGTGTCAGATCAATCGCGGCCGTCACCCCGGCGGAAGTCCAGAAACGACCGTCCTGCACAAAAATCGCATCGGCATCTACCTGCAACGCGGGAAAACGCTGCTGTAGCAGGGCCGCGTAGTGCCAGTGCGTTGCCGCACGACGGCGGTTAAGAAGCCCCGCTTCAGCGAGAAAAAATGACCCGGTACATAGCGCGGCGAAGCGCTGAACATCATCTGCCCGACGGCGACACCAATCGATAAGTGCGGGTTGGCTGGTGAGTGCTTTTTCGATATCGGCAGCGCCTGCCACCATTACGGTTGAAAGCGGGCCATTTTCAGGCAGCCCGCTCTGTGCTTGAAGTGGCACCATCGTCTCCGACGCAATCACTCCGGGCTGTGGGGCGGCCAGCGTCACCTTGTAACGTCGCGGATCGCCTCGCTCGGCCAAGCGTTTGTTGGCGTAGGTGAATACGCTGAGCGGTCCGATGGCCTCCATGATTTTAAACCCCGGATAAATGATGAGATGTACACGGTCGCTGTTTTCGGCTGCTGTGATCCCTGGGATGTTATTGGCTTCGTCATTTTTCATAGATATTACTCTTTCGAGGCCTGATTGCCGTGAACTCTGTCTTGATTTGACCGGAGTACTCGCTGGGGTAATTTAACAAAACGTTATAACGTATCATTTTAGCTCAAGTAAAAGGAGAGAAAATGAAAACGCGCGCCGCGATTGCATGGGAGCCGAACCGCCCACTGGAAATTGAAGAAATCGACCTGGAAGGTCCCAAAGACGGTGAAGTGCTGGTCCGCATTGTTACCACCAGCCTCTGCCATACGGATATGTTCACGCTTTCAGGGCGCGACCCCGAAGGGCTATTCCCCGCCGTGCTCGGTCACGAAGGCGTAGGGGTCGTCGAGGAAGTGGGCCGTGGTGTTACATCGGTTAAGCCCGGGGATCATGTGATTCCTCTCTACACGCCCGAAGACCCCAACTGCCCCTATATCAAGTCGGGTAAAACCAATCTTTGCCAGACGATTCGCGAGACACAAGGGCGCGGCGTGATGCCCGACGGCACCTCGCGGTTCTCTTACAAAGGGAAGATGATCCATCACTATATGGGGACCAGCACTTTCAGCGAATACACGGTACTGCCTGAAATTGCGGTCGCAAAAATTGCTAAAGAGGCGCCCCTTGCCAAGGCAAGTGTTATGGGCTGCGCGGTGCCGACCGGGATGGGGGCGGTGCGTAATACTGCCAAGGTTACACCTGGCGCGACCGTCGTGGTTTTTGGCTTAGGCGCGGTGGGCATGGCGGTAATTCAAGGCGCCAAAATGGTCGGCGCTGGGCGTATTATCGGTATCGATACCAATCCCAACAAGTTCCCGCTGGCACGGGACATGGGTGTCACGGAGTGCGTTAATCCCGCCGACTTCAGGCAGCCCATCCAGGAAGTCATCGTCGAAATGACCAATGGCGGCGCAGATTACTCCTTTGAATGCATTGGCAATGTCAACGTGATGCGCGCAGCCTTGGAGTGCTGCCACAAAGGATGGGGCGAGTGTACGGTGATCGGAGTGGCGGGTGCGGGCGAAGAAATTTCTACGCGGCCCTTTCAACTGGTGACCGGGCGTGTATGGCGAGGTTCGGCCTTTGGCGGTGTGCTAGGGCGCAGCCAGCTGCCGGGGATGGTCGATGAATGGTTACGCGGCGACTTCGATGTCGACCCCTACATTACCCACAATATGGCGCACGATCAGATCAACACCGCCTTCGACTTGTTGCACGCAGGGAAATCGATCCGTTCGGTCATCCATTTCCAGCCCAAGGAGACGATGCAGCTGGAAGGATTGGCTGGCAAGATTGTTTCAAGCTGAACATATACGCTTGGAAGGTAGGCGGGTTCTGATTGAACCCGCCTCCGTGTAACCATAAAAAAGCCCGCTATCAGTTCCAGCGTTGCACAGCTTTTGAATGGCTGGTTTAGCACTGGGTAGGATTAACGCTCGGGCAGGGGCAGCCAGTCGGCAAGCGCTACTTCGGCATGGGAGAACTGCGGCATATTCTCGCCCAGCGTTTCCATGTTGGTGATAGCGTTATCGTTCAGGAAGTCCTGGGTGATCAGTGTGGGCGGCACGATAACCTGCTGGCCGGGCGCTTCACCGGCCATCAAAAGTGCCAGCGTACGTACCGAGACTTCACCCACCACGGTTGGGTTGGTGGCAACCGTTGCGGCCCAGGGCGAGCCGGGTTCACGCATGGCGGCAATGTCGGAGGTGGAGATATCGGCTGAATAAATAGCGATATCCTCACCCAGACCCATTTCATCCACGGCTATTTTCACGCCCGCTGCAAACTCATTATAGGGCGCGAAGAACACATCAATCATCGGATTGGCCTGAATCACCGCGCGGGCCTGATTGGCAACCGAGTTGGCGATCGGGTTATCCAGGGTGCCGAATACGGCGGCTTCGGTCACACCTGGGTGAGCTTCTTTAAAATCTTCCCAAGCGGCGTTGCGGCGATCAAGCGGCGCGATACCTGGCACGTAAACATAGCCTGCGGTAAAGCGGTCACCGTTATCCTGTAGCGCCTGGTTAAGCACCAACTCGCCCAGCAGATAATCGGACTGCTCGACTTGCGGGATGGCGGGGTTGTCCACTTCCACATCGAATGCCACAACATCAATACCCGCCTCTACAGCGCGCTGGGCAGCGTCTTTCATGGACTCCGGCAGCCCGTGTTGAATGATGATGCCGTCGACGCCGAGCGCGATGGCCTGGTCCACCATATCTGCCTGCAGGGCCGCATCCTGGCGGCTATCCAGCACGCGCAGGTCCACGCCCAGCGCAGCGGCTTGCGCCTCTACACCCGACAGATAGGCCTGGAAAAAATCGCCCGTGGAGATATAGCGGATAAGCGCGATGGTGACATCTTCCGGCGCATCAAAGGGTGCCGGGCGCTCCTCAGCTGTTGCCAGGCTCGTTCCCAGTAGCGCCATGGCGGCGGTAACACTGACCGCAAAACGTTTGAGTATACGGTGTTTAAGTGCAAGGTGTTTAAGCATAGCGGTGTCCCGATTGTTAACGTTTTTAGCGTTGATGCATTTATTAATTAATGACGGCCTGATTGGGCACGCCGTGAGGAGAGGTAAAAGGTGAACATGAGCGCCACCACCAGTACCGCGCCTTTAACAAAATCCTGGGTGTAGTAGGGTGCATTCATCATCGTCATGCCTTGAAGCAGTATCCCCACAAAAAGTGCGCCCATGGCAGTGCCAAATGCGTTGGGGCGTGTAGCACCTAGTACGGCAAAGCCAATTAGCGCCGCGGCCACGCTATCCAGCAACAGGTTATTGCCGCTGGCAATATCGCCCCGACCTAAACGGGCGGCCAGCAAAATACCGCCAATCGAGGCAGTAACACCAGAAATCATATACGCCGCGATCTTGTAGCGCTCTACCGGCGCCCCCACCAAGGCGGTCGCACGCTCGTTGGAGCCAATGGCATACATCAGCCTGCCGTGACGGGTGAAGCCTAAAAACAGCCAGATAGCGACCGCGATCAATACGAACACCACTACCGGCACCGGAATCAAACGCTCCAGAATCAGGTCAAAGCGGTGCCTGCCCAGCCACAGAAACGCCGCCGAGAACGTGCCTTCCGCAGTGGAGCCATCGGCCAGCGACATACCGGTGGCGATAGAGTTGCCCTGGGTAGGAATGCGCTGAAGGCCAATCAGCAAAAACATCATGCCCAGGGTGGCCAACAGGTCAGGAATGCGGAACTTGACGATCAGCAGGCCGTTAATAAGCCCGATGAACGCACCCATCAACAGGCAGACTGCCACGGCCACATAGGCGGGCTGTTCAAGCACCACCATGCAGTATGCCGCCAGCATCAACGAGGTGGTGGCCACGGCACCAATGGATAGGTCAAACCCGCCTACCACCAGCGTAGTGGTCACGCCCAACGCCAGAATGCCGGTAATTGCCACAGACTGAAGCACAAATACCGCCGAGCGCGGGTTCGCAAAGCCAGAGGCTGCCAAGCTGAAGTAAACCACCAGCGCCACCAGCAACAGCAAGAAACCGTAGCGAATGGCTAGTTCCAGGCAGCGAGCTTTCGTGGCGCTGGCGTTAGGCTTTTCCGGAGGCCTGGGCGACGAGGACGTTGAGGTCGATATCTCGGTTGGATTGCTCACCAGCAATGGCTCCTTCATGTAACACAATAATTCGGTCAGCGATTTCAATCGCCTCGTCTAGTTCAGAGACAAACACCAGGGTGGCGCGCCCTTTGGCGGTTGCCCGGATATGGCGGCCTATATCCTGCCGTGCCCCGATATCCACGCCTTGAAAGGGCTCATCCAGCAGTAACACGCGACTGGGCGATTGAAGCCAGCGCCCGATCATGACCTTTTGCTGGTTGCCTCCGGAAAGCGTGCCAATCGAATCCGCGTGGGATTGGCAGACAATCCCCAACTGGGCAATCATCTGCTCGGTACTGGCACGCTGCTGACGGGCGCTCAGAAACGCCCCACGGGTAAAGGCTTTTAAAAACGGCAGCGTCATATTGTCGGCGATATTAAAATCCCCAATCACGCCGTTGGTCGCTCTGTCTTTTACCGACATGAACACACCCCGGGCAAGCGCTTCACGTACATTGGCGGGCGCATAGGGTTGCCCATCGACCTGCATGGTGCCGCTCGTTAAAGGACGCAGCCCAAACAGGGTTTCGACAAGCGCCGACATTCCACTGCCCAGCAGGCCGGTAAACGCGACGACTTCGCCATCACCCACGCTCAAACTGACCGGCGCTGCGCCTTGAGTCAGTTCGACATTTTGCAGCGTCAGGATAGGCGCGCCCGGTGTGGCCGGTTCGATATCAGCATTATTGATCGCCTGGCCCAACATGGCATGCACGGCGGCGGTGAGATCCAGCGGCGCTTGATCAAATACGCCGGAGATCTGGCCATCGCGCAAGCAGATGATGCGATTTGCCAAGCGCCTGATATCCGACATGCGGTGCGAAATATATACAATCGCCACGCCCTGGGCGCGCAAACGGTCGATCACCGTAAACAAGCGCTCGGCCTCAGAGGCAGAGAGCGATGAGGTCGGTTCATCCAGAATCAAAAGCCTGGGGGCGTGGGCCATGGCCCTGGCAATGCTGATCATCTGCCGGTCGGCCACCGAAAGATCGGCAACGCGGGCGTTCAGATCGATATCCAGCCCCATGGCATCGGCAACTTCGCTTGCCTGCTGACGAAGCTTCTTGGCGCTGATCCATAAGCCGTGCGCGCCGGAGGCTAATCTATCCAGCATCAGGTTGTTGGCGACGTCCAGGTCGGGGATAACGCCGTCATCGATGGATTGATGTACGGTCACCACGCCGTGGTGGATCGCCTCACGCGCATCGCGCGGGCAGTAGGGCATACCGGCAAGCTGCATCTGGCCGTGGTCGGCCGCGTGGTAGCCGCTAAGCACCTTGACCAGAGTTGACTTGCCCGCCCCATTGGCGCCCATCAATACGACGACTTCGCCAGCATTGATACGCATATCAATGCCACGCAAGACCTGATTGTTCCCAAAGGATTTATGAATCCCCTGGATATCAAGCACGCTCGCTTGCAAGACGTTTCTCCTTGGTAGGCATACGCTGTGAAGGGCGCAAGATCATCGGTAACGGAGGTTGGAAAGTCAATCGCTGAGGCAGGGTATATGGCAAGCACGAAAAGCCTGAGGCCAGCGCAAAAAAGGACGCGGGAATTGAACCCGCGTCCTTTTAGTTACTGCCGATATTTACAGCTGATCAATCCGGTCAAACTTGCCAGCGATATCGCTCTCGGTCCAGTGGGGCACCCAGCCTTCTACGTTGTCGAAGAAACGCAGCGCGGTAAATTCAGGCGCGGGGCCCATATCGAACCAGTGGGGCGTGTTGGCGGGTACGCTGATCAGGTCGTTGCGGGTGCACAGCACCTGATACACCTTGTCGTCGATATGCAGGCAGAAAAGCCCTTGGCCTTTGACGAAAAAGCGCACTTCGTCCTCAAAGTGGCGATGTTCATTTAAAAACTTCTGGCGCATGGCATCCTTTTCAGGATGCGTAGGCACCATGTGCAGCACATCCACCGTCTGGTAGCCGCCCTGGGCTTTTAGCCGCTCGATATCATCCTGGTAGAGCGCCAGAATATCGTCCTGAGTGGCGTCGTCGGCAATTTCGCCCGGCGTTGCCCAGCGTTCAAACAGCACGCCTACACGGTTGAGCTCAGTCTTGATCTGCTCGCCGTCGGTAATATCGACCAGCGCGTTGTTCGGGTCTTGATCGGCAAATACTTTAAGTTGTGACATTAAGGCGCTCTCCGCTAGTTAAAAGCTTGAACCGTTACAGATCGATCTCATCGAAGCTTGTCACGCAAGCGTGCTGTGTGCCTGCCTGGGTGCCTTCACGCACCAGTTGCAGCGTCTGCATGCCCGCCTGCTTGGCGGCATCCAATTCTCCTACCACATCGGATAGAAACAGGATTTCGTCGGCGGGAAGCTGTAGCTTGCTGACGATACGCTGATACGCCAAGGCTTCGCGTTTGTGGCCAATATGGGTGTCGAAATAGCCGCTAAACAGCGGGGTTAAATCGCCCTCTGTGCTGTAGCCAAACAGCAGCTTTTGCGCCTGCACGGAGCCTGATGAGTAAACATAAAGCTGCTTTCCGGCCTCTGCCCATTGGCGAAGGCGTGGGGCGACATCGCTATACAGATGCCCTTTAAAGGCGCCACGCTGGTAGCCATCAGCCCACATCATGCCCTGAAGCGCTTTGAGCGGCGTAACTTTTTGATCAGTTTCGATCCAGTAGAGCAGGGTTTCAACGACTTTATCCAGCGAGGCGTCCGGTTCATTGAGCTCATTGCGTACCGCGTCTATCTGCTCTTCCACATCAGGTTGGGCCGAGTGGGTGTACACATACTCGGGCAACTGATCATGAGCGTAGGGGAACAGCACCTTATGCACAAAGCTGATATCGGTGGTGGTGCCTTCGATATCGGTGACCACGGCGCGAATGCTGGTGTTATCAAGACTTGGCTTATTAACATCTGGATGATTGATCATTTGGACCACCGGCTCTCTTCAAGGACACAGGCAAGTAAAAACTCAATGGCTTCCAAATGGCGGCGACACTCGGCAATGCTGCTGCCCACGGCATAAATACCGTGGCCCGCCACCAGAAAGCCCCAGGGCATCGGCCAACCTGCCCGTACATGGTCGGCCAGCTCGCTCATATCCTGGGAGTTGGGGACCACCGGCAAGTGAATGGTGGCGTCATGCGTGCTATTACCCTGTAGCGCCTTTTGCATTTCAAAGCCGCTTAGCGCAATGCCTTCAGGAAAACGACGCGAAAGAACGGTGCTTGCCACGGTGTGGGTGTGCAGTACGCAGCCAATCTGTTCATCCATCCGATAAAGTGCCGCGTGAAGGTCGCTTTCGGCGCTAGGTTTGCCACTGCCTTCAAGTACGCGCCCTTCAAGGTCGCAAAGCAATAAGTCATCGGCTTGAATGTGCGTTTTATCACGGCCCGAGGCGGTGACCAGATAACCTTGCGGCACTCGGGCAGAAAAATTACCGCCCGTGGCGGGCGTCCAGCCTTGTTGGGCCGCCCAAGAGATCGCTGCTAGCAGTTCGTCTTGTAATGTCATCGTAGGGTCAGTATCGCGTCGCTTTCAAAGGCTTTCATTCTATATGATATGCTCCGCGGCTGATAAGCCATGCGCCGTATTCGTTCTTTCCATACGTTCTTTATCGCAGTACTCAAGGAGCCCCTGATGCCTCATCTTCAGTCACGCAGTTTACGGGTGTACGCCGACTCGCTTGAGTACTTGGATCAGACTCGCCTGCCGCAGGCCGAAACGTGGGTACGCTGTGCAAGCCCAGAAGATTGGCAGGTGGCGGTAAAAAGCCTGGCGATTCGCGGCGCGCCATTAATCGGCCTGAGTGCGGCCTTTGTGCTGGCGCAGTATGCCGCGCAACATCCAGGGCAGGAGAGCGAATGGCAGCTGGTAAGTGATCACTTACGGGCTACGCGCCCCACGGCAGTTAATTTGATGTACTGCCTGGATGCCATGGAGGCCTGCTTTGCTCAAGGGCCGGCTGCGCTTGCTGAGCGCGCCGCCATGCTGTTTGAAGAGGACCGCGAGCTGTGTTTGCAGATGGCCGAGCGCGGCGCGGACTTACTGAATGACGGCGAGCGAGTGCTTACTCACTGCAATACCGGCGCCCTGGCGACGGCCGGTGTCGGCACGGCGATTGGCGCGCTGGCGGTCGCCAAAAAGCGCGGCGTAGCGCTGCATGTGTACGTTAACGAAACCCGCCCGCTGCTTCAGGGCGGCCGATTAACCGCCTGGGAAATGGCCGACCTGGATATTGCGTATCAACTGATTGCCGACAGCATGGCGGCAAGCCTGATGGCCGCCGGCAAAGTGGATAAAGTGATGGTCGGTGCCGACCGCATCTGCGCCAACGGCGACTTCGCCAATAAAGTGGGCACTTACATGCTGGCAGTGGTCGCCAACTACCATAAGGTGCCGTTCTACGTAGTGGCGCCCTACACCACGGTAGACAAAGCTTGCGCCACTGGCGATGACATTCCGATCGAGCAGCGCGACGCCGCAGAAATACGTGGAGCCACCGGGGCATTCGGGGAGGTCGTCTGGGCGCCGGAGAATGCGCCGGTGTGGAATCCTTCTTTTGATGTTACGCCCGCCGCGCTAGTCACCGGCTGGGTGCTGGATACCGGCGTGTTTGACCAAGCCGCTATCGCCCGTGGAGAACACTGCCGGTAACGGCCTCTGTACTTAAAGCGTGGCATCCGCGTGGGTTTGAATCACCGCTAGAAAGCCTTCGCCGTAATCCTCAAGCTTGCGGGCGCCAATGCCAGAGATAGCGCCGAGTGCCTGCAAACTATGCGGCTTCTGTTCGGTCATTTCGGCAAGCGTGGCGTCGTGGAAGATAACGTAGGCAGGCACCCCCTGGGCTTCGGCAAGCGCTTTGCGGTGCTGGCGCAGGGCTTCCCACAAAGGGCCGTGGCCGGGTGCTGCCGAATTGCTCTTGCTGCCGCGCCGGGCGGTCCTGGTTTTACTGGGCTTGCGCAGGGTTAGCGGTTGCTCGCCGCGTAGCACCGGCTTGGCGTCTGCCGTTAAGCGAATCCCTCCATGACCTTCCATGTCCACGCTTAGAAAGCCGCTGGCGATCAATTGGCGAAACAGCGCCTTCCATTCGTTGGCCGAGAGATCCTTGCCGATGCCAAAGGTGCTGATCTTGTCGTGACCAAAGCGGGTGATGCGTTCGTTGCTTTTACCCAGCAACACGTCCACCAAGTAGGTGACGCCGAAGCGCTGCTCGGTGCGGTAGACACACGACAACGCTTTTTGCGCGGCCACCGTGGCGTCCCAGGTCTCAGGCGGCGTCAGGCAGTTGTCGCAGTTACCGCAGGGCGCATCCAAATGATCGCCGAAGTAGTGCAAAAGCGCCTGGCGGCGGCAACTGATGATCTCGCAAAGCCCCAGCATGGCATCGAGCTTTTGCTGCTCGATGCGCTTTTGGTGATCATCTGCGCTGGAGTCCTGCTGCATCTGACGCAG
Source organism: Halomonas sp. AOP27-A1-41 (assembly GCF_052378605.1). Taxonomy (NCBI): domain Bacteria; kingdom Pseudomonadati; phylum Pseudomonadota; class Gammaproteobacteria; order Oceanospirillales; family Halomonadaceae; genus Halomonas; species Halomonas sp. AOP27-A1-41. The sequence continues at coordinate 120,934 of NZ_JBQSXT010000003.1, read as the reverse complement.
CGTAATCACATCCTGCAAGCCGTAAGCCATCCACGCATCGGCGTGGAGGCCATCACGCCCGGCGCGGCCGGTTTCCTGATAGTAAGCTTCAATGCTCTTGGGCAGGTTGAGGTGGGCGACAAAGCGCACGTCCGGCTTGTCGATGCCCATACCAAAGGCGATGGTGGCCACTACCACCACACCATCTTCGCGCAGAAAACGCGTCTGGTGATGCTGGCGCTGCTCGGCGGGAAGTCCAGCGTGATAGGGCAGCGCGGTTAGCCCCTGGCGCTCAAGCCAGGCGGCGGTGTCATCTACCTTGCGCCGAGATAGGCAGTACACAATCCCGGCTTCGCCATTATGATTTTCGCGGATAAAGCGCAGCAACTGCTCACGGGCGTTGCCCTGATTTTCAGCGATATGGTAGCGGATGTTGGGGCGGTCAAAGCCGCTGTTATAAAGCGCCGCATCTTGAAGCTGCAGATGCTCAACGATATCGCCTCGCGTGGGTACATCGGCGGTGGCCGTCAGTGCAATGCGCGGCACCTGGGGAAAGCGCTGATGAAGCTGAGAGAGCTGGCGATACTCAGGGCGGAAGTCATGGCCCCATTGGGAAACGCAGTGGGCCTCGTCAATCGCAAACAGGGCAATCCGGGCCTGCTCAAGAAGCGCCTGCATACGCGGCATGGCGAGCCGCTCGGGCGCAACATACAGAAGATCCAGCTCGCCTGAGCGCAGGTGATTCTCCACCTCGACCGCCTCATGGTAATCAAGGCTGGAGTTGAGATACGCAGCGCGTACGCCGTTCTGAACCAGTGCCGCCACCTGATCCTGCATTAACGCGATGAGTGGAGAAATCACAATGGCGGTGCCGTCGCGCAACAGCGCAGGAATCTGGTAGCACAGTGATTTGCCACCGCCGGTGGGCATCAATACCAGTGCATCGCCACCGGCAACCACATGATCAATAATCGCCTGCTGCGGGCCGCGAAAGCTGTCGTAGCCAAAGACTTCCTGCAACACCTTGAGGGCCGCCGGGTTGGGTTCGCCGTGCATCCTCGCTCTCCTTTTTGCCGAGCGGGGATTGTCGCACGAAAAGCCTCTTGCCCGTTGGTTAGGGTTCTCGTACTAAGCCTAACGGATGCCAGCCCGTAGGAAAGACTGCACAAACTGGCGCTGAAAAAGCAGAAACGCGACTAACAGCGGCGCGATGCTGATTAACGTGGCCGCGCTGACCGTTGCCCAGTTAACGCCCGTTTCCGGGGCAGAGAATACGCCCAAGCCAACGGTTAACGTGCGGCTTTCCACCGAGTTGGTGACCACCAGTGGCCATAAAAAGTTGTTCCAGTGGTGGCTAATGGAAACCAGTCCATAGGCCAGGTAGGTAGGCTTGGCCAACGGTACGTAGACCTTCCAGAGAATTTCCAGCCAGTTGCAGCCCTCAATGCGCGCGGCATCTTCAAGCTCGCGGGGAATGGTCTTAAACGTCTGGCGTAATAGAAAAATGCCAAAGGCGCTGGCCACATAAGGCAGGCCAATACCGGTGATGGTATTGATTAACCCCAGCTCGCTGGCGATACGGTAGTTCTCCACGATCAGCACTTCGGGAAAGACAAACAGCTGAATCAGCACCAGCATAAACAGCAGGTTTTTACCCGGAATGGGAAACCGTGCAAAGGCAAAGGCTGCCAGCGTGCACACCACAAATTGGCCCAATACCACGCCGGTAACCAGGGCAAAGGTGTTGAAGTAATAGCGGGCGAAGGGCGCCTGCGCCCAGGCGTTAACGAAATTATCCAGCGTCAGGGGGGCGAATAGATCAAAACGCACCATAAATTCGCTGGGGTGGAAGGCCGCCCAAAAAGCGTACAACAGCGGAAAAATCCAAATCACCGCCAATAGCCACGCCGCCAGAGTTTCAAGCGATGGCAGTGATAGTTGGCGAGATCGAGGCGCAGGCTTTTTGGCGCTTGAGTGTATTGTCGTTGAACTCATTGGTAGTGCGTCCTGCGGTCCAGAATCGTGAACTTCAGCGTGGCGACCACCGCAAGTACCAGCAGAATCACCACTGTGATGGTGGCCGCTGTGGTGCGATCAAAAAACGAGAAGGCATTTTCGTAGACGTAATACAGCAACAGGTTGGTCGCGTTATTGGGGCCGCCCTTGGTCAGAATAAACAGGTGATCAACCACGCGTACCGCATTGATTAATGCGTTGATCAGCACAAACAGCGTGGTGGGCATTAATAGCGGAAACGTCACTCGCCAGAAGAAGCTCCAGCGGCTGGTGCCTTCAAGATCGGAGGCTTCTTTTAGCTCGGGCGGAATGCCTTGAAGCGCCGCGAGATAAAAAATCATAAAAAAGCCGGCTTCTTTCCAGACCGACATCACCATCACCGAGCCCAGCGCGACGCTTGGGTCGCCCAGCCAATTCACTCCGGAAAACCCCAACGCCCCGAGCAGCTTGTTAAACAGGCCAATTTGCGGGGCGTAGAAAAACATCCAGATATTGGCTGCGGCAATCATGGGCAAAATAGTTGGTGTGAAGTAGGCCATACGCACAAGGCCGCGCCCCGGTAGTTTGCCGTTGACGAACAACGCCATACCCAACGCCAAGGCGATGGAGGCGGGGATTGTGCCCAACGCGTAGATCAAGTTATTGCGCGCCACCTTCCAGAACTTGGCGTCATCGAACAAAAAACGATAATTCTCAAGCCCGACAAATTCCGGCGGGGCACCGCGAAAGCCGGGCAGAAACAGGCTTTGAATCACAGTCGTAATCGTGGGCAGGTACGCAAAAGTGGCTAACAGCACGGCGGCGGGCAGTAACAGCAGTGCGCCATACATCTGCATTTTGTGGTGGGCGGTTAATGCCATGGGTAACGGCCACTTATAGGAAACGCCGGGGCGAACCCCGGCGAATGGGTAAGAAAGGGCTTAACGTGCGTAACGCCGCAGTATGGCGTCCGCTTCCTGCTGGGCCTGGTTAAGCGCGGCTTCCGGTTCCATCTGGCCGGTTAATGCTGCCTGAACGGCGTTATCCAGCGTGCGACGAATGCGGCCACCCTGATAGGTGGAAAGCTCGGCAGTACCATATTCCAGCTGGTCGCGGGCAACGGCAGCGGGCGGGAAACTCTCCACGTATTCGCGCAGCGCGTCAGTCTCGTAAGCGGCGGGGCTAACGCCCATGTAGCCTGTTTCAATTGACCAGTCGGCGGCGCGCTCGGGTGCGGTCATCCAGCGGATAAACGTCATCGCAGCGCGCTGCTCCTCTTCAGAGGCATCTTTAAAGACGTAGAAGTTGCCGCCGCCGGTGGGGCTGCCGCGCTGGGTGTTCATGGGCAGCATGGCGACGCCAAAATCAAAATCGGCTTCATTGCGCACGGCGGTTAGATTGCCGGTGGTATGCCACATCATGGCGGTCGATTGCTCAAGGAAGTTCTGGCGCAGCGTGCCCCATTCGATGGTGCCATCCGGCATGGCGTCATGTTCGGTTGCTAGTGACACCCAGTACTCAAGCGCTTCAACGGCGGCGGGATCATTAAAATAGACCTCGGTGCCGTCTTCGCTCATCAAGCGGTGGCCGTTCTGAAATGCGAACGCCTGGAACATCCAGTACGGGTAGCCGGTAGACGGCACCATCACGCCCCACTGCTCCCCGTTGGAGGCTTCGCGAATCGTTGCCGCCATCTCGGCCATTTCCTGCCAGTTTTCTGGCGGGGTTTCAGGGTCTAAACCGGCCGCTTCAAAGGCGTCCTTGTTCCAGAACAGCACAATGGTGGAGCGCTGGAAAGGTATGCCGTAGGTGTTGCCATCCAACTGGCCGTTTTCCATCAAACCGGGGTAGAAACCGTCAAGCCAGTTGCGCTCTTCATCGGTTTCGACCAGATCATCGAACGCCACGATGGCGTCCTGCTCAACCAGTTCGTAAAGATCAATCGAGAACATCACCGATAGCTGCGGTGTATCGCCTGACTCAATTGCCGACATGGTGCGCACGCGGGTGTCGTCGTAGTTGCCGGCGTAGATGGCTTCTACTGAAATGTCGGGATGCTCGCTCTCAAACTCGGCCACTAAGTCGTCAATGACGTTAGTCAGCGCGCCGCCCACTGAAACCGGGTAGTACATGGTCAGGTCAACGGTGTTCGCGTTGACTTGGGTGGCGCTTAACATGCCAGCCACAAGCGCGGTGGTAGCGAAGGGGATACGCAAACGCATAAAAAGACTCCACGAATATCAGTGTTGGAAAGAGCCCACCGCCGGTGGACGAGAAACGACGCGAGGCGAGCCTGGTAATGCACTTGGCAAAACGCTATCCAGACGTAAACCGTTATTCGCAAACAAGTGGGCGTTTTCTGGCGCCCAATAGAGCCGACAAGCGCCGTCAGTCAGAGCGGGTTTGCCATTGATGCGTACGCGTAGGCTGTGCCCGCCCACCGCCACATGGACAATCGTGTCGGCGCCTAAATACTCCTCGCTAAGTACGGTGGCCAGCACGCCTGGCTCCGACGCCGGACGCAGCTCAATATCTTCCGGGCGAATACCTAGCTGACCGCCAACGGCTTCCAGCGGTGCTACCGTGGTGGTTGGCTCGCCGTCGATAACAGCGCCTTGGTCGCCTTTAACAAGTGGCAGCAAGTTCATGGCAGGACTCCCTATAAAGCTAGCGGCAAAGGCGCTGGCAGGCTGGTTATAAAGCGCGTCAGGCGACCCGTCCTGAACGATGCGGCCGTGCTGCATCAGAATCACGCGGTCCCCCATGCTCATGGCCTCGACCTGATCGTGGGTCACGTAAATCACCGTCATATTCAGGCGGCTTTGTAGCGCCTTGATTTCCCGGCGCATATCGCTGCGCAGCCGCGCATCCAGATTGGAGAGTGGCTCATCCATCAAGCAGATCGGGTGTTCCGAGATAACCGAACGGGCCAGCGCCACCCGCTGGCGCTGGCCGCCAGAGAGTTGGGCAGGTTTCCGGTTCAGGTAATCGGTAAGGTCGACAAGCTCAGCCACCTTGGCCAGCCGCTCGCGCTGTTCAGCTTTAGGCACTTTGCGGCTGCGCAGGCCAAACACGATATTGTCGGCAACGCTTAGATGCGGGAACAGCGCATAGGATTGAAACACCATGCTTAAGCCACGGTCGCCCGGCGGCAGGCGCGTAACGTCACGCTCACCAATATGGATCTGCCCGTCGCTTGCCTCTTCCAGGCCTGCAATCATGCGCAGTGTGGTGGATTTCCCACAACCTGAAGGGCCCAGCAGAATGACAAACTGGCCGGGCGTTACGTCGAAGGAAATCTCATCGACCGCAGCGGTCGCACCCCACCGCTTGGTGACGCGATCCAAGCGGATTCGCGATTGATTCATAACACACATCACCAGCTGTTGGTTATTGTTGGTCAGCTTGCGTTGAAGGTGTTGCTGTTGTGTGACGTTTATATGGCAAAGTTGTGTCGGGTAATAGTTATATAGCTCTTTTAGCTAAAGATCTCAATGTAGCCTGAGACTAGTGCCGTTCATTGTTGAAGAGCTGATGCTGGCATCGCATAACGCCGCGTCGATTTACCCGCTTTCACCACCTGCCCCGGTACCTCATGGCCGATAAGCTCGGGGAGAGTAGCGGCGACGTTAAGCAGGGCGTCCAGGTCAACACCGGTGTTCACGCCCATGGCTTCGAACATATGCACTAAATCTTCGGTGCATACGTTGCCGGTGGCGCCGGGGGCAAAGGGGCAGCCGCCCAGGCCGCCGAGTGCTGAGTCGAAGCGGGTAATCCCTGCCTGCCAGGCTGCTAGGGCATTGGCCAGGCCCATGCCGCGAGTGTTGTGAAAATGCAGGGTAAACGGCGTTTCAGGCCAGCGCTCAAGTACCGCTTCACACAGGCGTTTGACCTGGGCCGGGTTGGCCATGCCGGTGGTGTCGCACAGCGTTACCCCTTGGATGCCCAGCGCTATCAGCTTTTCAACCAGTTCCAGCACCCGCGCTTCGGGCACTTCGCCTTCAAAGGGGCAACCAAAGGTGGTGGAGAGTGAGGCGTTGATAAACACGCCGCTGCCCTGTGTCACGTCCAGGATAGCCGAAAATTGTTCAAGGGATTGCTCGGGCGTCATGCGCAGGTTGGCCAGGCCGTGGCTGTCGCTTGCCGACATTACCAGATTGATCTCATCGACGTTGCAGGCAAGCGCGCGTTCGGCACCTTTTACGTTGGGCACCAGCACGGTGATATCTACGCCTGCCCGGCGCTGAAGGCTGGTAACAACGTCGGCGGCATCGCGCAGGTTGGGAATCGCTTTAGGGGAGGTAAATGATGTCGCCTCGATGCGCTTGAGGCCCGTGGTGGAGAGGGCGTCAATCCAGCGGATTTTTTCTTCTGTAGGCACAAAACGCGCTTCAATTTGTAGGCCGTCACGGGGGGCGACTTCGTTGATCTCGATTCTCAAAGGGCAGGGTGATAACTGGCTCATAACAAACTCCTTAAATGATGCCTGCCTGGCGCAGTTTGGTGCGGGTTTCTTGATCGATACCCAGCTCGTCCAGTACGTCGTCGGTGTGTTGACCAAGGTTCGGGCCGCCATTGCCCAGGCGCCCGGGCGTGGCGCTTAGCTTGGGCAGTACGCCGGGCACTTTGAGCGGCTGGCCGTTGGGGCGGGTAAAGGTTTGGATCATCTCCCGCGCCAGGTAGTGGGGATCAAAGGCGATATCTTCAGCGGTGTAGGGGTAGCCGGCGGGCACCCGGGCATCGTCTAGGGCCTGTAGAATGGCGTCCCGCGGGCGTTCTAGCGTCCAGGCTTCAATGGCTGCATCAATCATGGTGGCTTGCTGGCTGCGCCCATCGTTATGGGCAAGTGCTGGGTCGCTTCCTAAATCCTCGCGGCCAATCACGCCCATCAAGCGTTTAAAGATGCTGTCGCCATTGCCAGCGATAAGCACGTAGTCGCCGTTCAGGCAGCGGTAGGCGTTTGAAGGCGTAATGCCGGGAAGGGCGCTGCCGCTGGGCTCGCGGACCTGGCCGCTGGCATCAAATTCCGGCAGCAGGCTTTCCATCATGGCAAATACTGATTCATACAGAGCGACATCAATTTCCTGGCCAAGGCCGCTGCGGTTTCGCTCTTGAAGGGCCAGCAAGGTGCCGATCACCGCGTAAAGGGCGGAAAGCGAGTCGCCGATGCTCACGCCCACCCGCACGGAGGGTTCGTCCGGCTGGCCGGTAAGGTAGCGCAGCCCGCCCATTGCTTCGCCAATTACGCCAAAGCCGGGCTTGTCGCGGTAGGGGCCGGTCTGCCCGTAACCTGAGATATGCACCATGATCAGCCGTGGGTTGAGGGCTGATAACGCTTCCCAACCCAGCCCCCAGCTCTCCAGCGTGCCGGGGCGAAAATTCTCCACGACAACGTCTGCCTCGGCAGTAAGTTGGCGCACCAAGGCCTGGCCCTCTTCGCTGCGTAAGTCCAGCGCCACTGAGCGCTTGTTGCGGGTTTGCACGTGCCACCAGAGCGAGGTGCCGTCTTCAATCATTCGCCATTTGCGAAGTGGGTCGCCGGTGCCGGGCGGCTCAATCTTGATCACGTCAGCGCCAAATTCACCCAGTAGTTTGGTGGCGAAGGGGCCGGCAATCAGTTGGCCTAGCTCAAGCACTTTTAGGTCCTGCAAGGGAAGCTTGCGCGCTTCAGGAGTATTCATTAAGGCTCTCCTCTACTTGTCGTTATTCGTAGTGAGCGCCAGCATGGGGCAGCCGTTTTGGGTCGACAATTAGGCAATGGGTAACAAAGGGTTCGTGGCTGGCGAAGGTATGCGTTAGCATAAGCAGACTGTTGATTAAGAGATGTGATCATGCGCCGCTTCGACTTTGTCACCCTCAAGCTGTTTATTTCTGTGGCAGATGAGGGACGTCTAACCGCCGCCGCCGCGCGCGAGCATCTAGCGCTTGCTGCGGTGAGTAAGCGGATTAGCGACCTTGAGGCGCTGGTAGGGACCACGCTGCTGTATCGCCGCCCCAGAGGCGTTGAGCTAACCCCCGCAGGCCAGGCGTTTCTGCACCACGCCCGGCGCATCATGGATAATATCGAGCGCTTGGAAGCAGAGCTAAGTGAATATGGCGAAGGGGTGCGCGGCCATGTGCGCATCCACTCCAACACCTCGGCCATTATTGCGTTTCTTCCCCAGGATCTCAGCACTTTCTCTTGCCACTACCCCGATATTAAAATCGACCTGCAGGAGCGGGTGAGTAGCGAAATTGTGGCCGCCGTGCGCGATGGATTGACCGATATCGGCATCTTCGCGGGGCATGTCGCGGCACCTGACCTTCAACAGCTTTCATACCGGAATGACCGGCTGGTATTGGTAACGCCTGGCAATCACTCGCTCGCGGCGCGTGAAAGTATTGCCTTCAATGAGGCGCTCGACTTCGATTTTATCGGCCTCCAGCAGGATGCCTCGCTGCAAGCACTACTGCATGAACAAGCCAATATTGCTGACAAGGCGTTACGGATGCGCATTCAGGTGCGTAGCTTCGATGCCATTTGCCGCATGATTCATCACGGGATGGGCGTGGGCATACTGCCTGAAAAGACCATCTATCGTGAATTGGGCGATCTGGAGTTGAACAGTATTCCGCTTAGCGACCCTTGGGCGCAGCGCGAGCTGGTGATCGGTATGCGCCGCTATGCCACGCTACCGGCCACTGCCCGTCATTTAGTCGATCATCTGGTTAAGGCTGAAACGACGTCTTCTTAAAGGCTACGCCTCCCCCTTCGGGTTCGCGTTTGGAGAAAGCTCATTAACATTCTGAGCCCTCCCTTATCGGCTAGCCCTGAACAAACCTGGCTAACGACTGCCGATGCCTCTCCATCTTTAGTCGTATGCTGTTTTACGAGAGCCCTCAAACGCCCACTGTCATGGAGTCTCCAGCCATCGTATTTTGCGAAGTCAGCCTTCTCGAACGTCGATTTGAAGCGTATCGGCGGCTTGTTTCAAGATCGATAGAACAACATCGCACCATTCTGCCTATAACGACAAATTGAGAGAGTACATCTCATGCAAAAATCACTACTTGCCACGCTCACTGCAGTAGGCATTTTAGCGGTTGCTCCCTTCGCGCTGGCCAACCCGATTGAAATTCAAGTTAACAACACCATGAGTGAAGGCGGCTCTGAAAGTGCTGCGGTTGAACGCTTTGCGGAGTACCTGGAAGAGCAGGCGCCGGGGCGTTTCAACGTGCGGCCTTTTCTCGCGGGTTCCCTGGGCGGTGAAGATTCCGTACTGGAGCTGCTCAACCTGGGCCAGACCCAGCTTTCACTCACCGGTGGCAACTGGCGCCAGCAATATGCGCCGGAGTACGACGCCATTACCGTGCCCTTCCTGTTCACGACCTGGGACGAGGTGGATAGCTATATCGATAGCCCATCGGGCCAGACGCTGATTGAGCAGGCAGAACAGCAGGGCGGCCTCAAGTTTCTGGGGGTTCAGCACCGTGGCCCGCGCCATATGACTGCCAATAAAGAGATTCATACACCAGAAGATTTGCAGGGCTTTCGGCTACGTCTGCCGTCACTGCCGATCTGGCTAGAAGTTTGGGAAGAACTGGGCGCGCAGGTGGTGAACGTGCCTGCGCCGGAAATCTATCTCGCCATGCAGACCCGCCAGGTTGATGGCCATGAAAACTCCCTCTCTTCGCCCTACACGCGGCGCCTGTGGGAAGTGCAGGACTACCTCATTACCACCAGCCACGTGCAGTTCCCCTGGAGCTGGGTTGCCAGCGCGCGTTGGTGGGACGGTTTGGAGGAAGAGGATCAGGCGCTGATTTCTGAGGCGGTTGATGTCGCTCGTGCCTACGGCACCGAGCAGGAGCTCGAACTGGATGATTACTACCTGGATGCCCTTCAAGAAGAGGGTATGACAGTCGTCCAGCCGGATACTGAAGCCTTCCGTGAAGCGGCCATGCCCGCCATTGATCGTGTGCTGTCAGAAATGGCCGACGGTGTACGCGACGACGCAATCAGCGCGAGCCAAGTAAGCGACTGATCATCATTAGGTGGCGGCATGATGATGCCGCCACCGTCTTAGGTAAGGAGTTATCTTGTGGATGGAGCACTGCCACCCGCAAACGGAGCCGATCGTTTGGCTTTTTATGTCCTGCGCTATGTCACTCGCCTATGCGATGCCGTGGGTGTCGCGTTATTGGTTGGTATTTTAGGCTTGGTCGTGGCCGCCGTGGTTGCCCGCGATTTGCTCAACTGGGGCATGCCCTGGAGCGAGGAAGTCGTCTCGCTGTTGGCCATTTACGCCATTGGTTTCGGCTCGATCTCCGCTTGGGTACGCAGCGACCACTTGGTCGTGGACCTGTTTAGCCACCGGCTGAGTGCGATGGGGCATCAGGTGCAGTACCGGCTGACGGCCATTATCTCCGTCGGTTTTTTTGTGCTGGCGAGCTGGGGCGCCTGGATCATGTCCGATATGAGCGCCAATAATAAAACAGTCTCGTTGAGTATCAGCTTCTCCTATCTCTATTACGGCTTGTTATTCAGTTTTGTTGCCATGGCGCTGATCGCCACTTGGCAAACCTTACGCGGCCCCGTCACGTGGTTGAATAAGCCCGCGCACGAGGAGATAACGCCATGATGGAACTCGCGATATTCGTCGGCGGGCTGCTGCTGTTAATGATGATCGGCCTGCCCGTGGTGGTGTCGATTGGGGTTACCTCATTTATTGCGTTGGCGGTAACCGGGGCTGGCGGATTGCCGGTTGAGCTGCTTTCACTGCGCATGGTGCAAACGCTTAATAATTTCACCTTGATGGCGATTCCGCTGTTTATCCTGGCGGCCAACATCATGAACCTGGGGTCGACCACCACCCGGATATTTGATTTTGCGACGGCTTTGGTGGGCTTTACCAAAGGTGGGCTAGGCCACGCCAACGTAGTGGCGAGTTCTATCTTTGCCACCATGTCTGGCACGGCGGTGGCCGATGCCGCGGGGCTTGGCAGTATCGAAATCAAGGCGATGAAAGAGCGCGGCTATGCCTTGGACTATACGACCGGAATTACCGCGGCTTCGAGCGTGGTTGGCCCGATTCTACCGCCGAGTATTGCGCTGGTGGTTTACGGCTGGCTCGCCAATGTAAGTATCGGTGGGCTCTTCATGGCGGGGTTGGTGCCGGGTATTTTAATGGCGCTACTGCTCATGGGCATGACCGTTTTACTCGGCGCCACGGGAAAAGTCGTGATGCCTGCTCCCGTACCGTTTGATGCAGGCGAGGTCGTGCGGACCGGTAAACGGGCCATTTTACCCTTGATGATGCCTGCAATCATCGTTGGCGGTATTTGGGGCGGCTTTTTCACACCAACTGAAGCCGGCGCAATTGCCTCGCTGTATGCGGTGATACTGGGTGGGGTGATCTATCGCGACTTGAGTTTGAAAAGCCTGTACGACGCGTTTCGCCGTACACTGATGTTCAGCGCGGTCATTCTGTTGATCATTGCGGTATCAAGCTTTTATGGCTGGATTCTGGTGCGTATGGGCATTCCCCAAGCGCTGGCTGGTCAAGTGGCCAGTATCGATATGCCCACTATTGCGCTGCTGATCTGCTTTGCGCTGTTCTTCTTGCTGATCGGCTGCTTTATGTCGGTGATCGAAAGCATCCTGATCTTTACCCCCATTGTGGTGCCTGCCGCGTTGAGTGCAGGCTTGGACCCGATACATTTCGGTATCGTGATGGTGATTACCCTGTCGGTCGGGGTTATTACGCCACCGTTCGGCACGGTGCTGTTCATGATGGTGGGTATTACCCGGCTGCGTTACGGCCAGGTGGTCAAGGCGGTACTGCCGTTTTTGTTGCCGATTATGGCGGCCATTCTACTGTTGATTGCTGTGCCGGGGTTGGCCACTTGGCTGCCTGGCGTGATGGGGTATTGATATGACTAGCCCCGCCCTGCTGGAAATCCCGGCGGGGCGGGGCTAGGTTGGCGATTAGCCGTCGTTAGGCAGAATACGCCCGGGATTCATTAGTCCTTTCGGGTCGAACAGGTTTTTAACCCCGCTAATCAACTCCCGCTCGATAGGCGATAACCGTGCCAGGTAGGCCGCCTGCTTGGTGCGCCCAATGCCGTGCTCTGCGCTGATGCTGCCGTGAAACTCATCAAGCACGTCAAAAAGCCGCTCTTCCAAGGCGTGCAGATGGGCTTTTTTATCTGCGTCAGGAAGTGCAGTGGGCGGCAGTATATTGAAGTGCAGATTGCCATCGCCCACGTGCCCGTAAGCGATGATTTCGCACTCGGGAGACGCGTTCATTACTACGTCACTGGCGCGGGTGACAAAGTCGGGAATGGCTGAGATAGGTATCGAGATATCGGTACGTAAATGCTCGCCGCGCCGCCGTTGGCCTTCCAGCATGCTTTCACGAAACTGCCACAGCTGCGCAGACTGGCTAGCGCTGGATGCCAGTGCCCCATCAAGCACCAGCTCACGCTCCATACCGGTTTCCAGCAGTTGCTCCAGCATGGCGCCTAGATCCACTGGTCCCGTGGCCGCGACTTCCATCAATACGTACCAAGGGTAAGCGCTTTCCAGCGGGTCGCGTAGCTCGGGCGTTGCCTCTATCGCAAGTTCAATGCAGCGGCGGGGGATGAGCTCGAAGGCGGTCAGCAAGTCGCAGCAGTCGCGTCGCGCTAAACTATAAAGATCGATCACCGCTTGTACCGACGGCAGGCCGAGCAGGGCGGTGTGGTTCTGGGTAGGCCGAGGCGAGAGTTTGAGTACAGCACCCGTGACAATTCCCAGCGTGCCTTCACTGCCCAGAAACAGCTGCTGAAGGTCGTAACCGCGATTGTCCTTATGCAGAGCATTCAGGCTATCCAGCACGCGTCCATCCGGCAGCACGACCTCAAGGCCGAGCACCAGCTCGCGCATCATGCCGTAGCGCAGCACGTTGAGCCCGCCTGCGTTAGTGGCGATATTGCCGCCGATTTGGCAGCTGCCCTGAGCGCCGAGCGAAAGCGGAAATTCGCAGTCATGATCAAAAGCGGCCAGCTTGACGTTTTCGAGAATACAGCCCGCATCCACCGTGATGGTGAAATTGATCGGATCAATGGCGCGCACGCTATTCAACCGCTCCAGGCTGATTACCAGCTCCTGACCGCTTGCGGCGGGCAAGGCACCTGCCACCAAACCGCTATGACCGCCTTGGGGCGTCATAGCGACACCTTGTGCATAGCAGCGCCTGACCACCTCAGCGACCTCTGTTGTATCAGCCGGGCGTGCCACGGCCAGCGGCACGCCCAGCGTATCGCCGGCCCAGTCGCTGACGTAGCGCGCCATGGCCTCCGGCTCACGCAGCAGACCACGCTCGCCAAGCAGGCTGGTGAGTTCATTTAGAAAGATATTAACGTCTGTCATTGGTCCGCTTCCTGCCATGCAGCACCCTCTGGATAGCGATGCTGTGCCTGGGACTCGGCGTGCATGGCAATGCTGTAGCCTGGTGCCTCGGGCACCTGATAGCGGCCATGATTAATCACTACTGGGTCGATAAAGTGCTCGTGAAGATGATCCACATACTCAAGCACACGCCCTTCAAGCTCGCCGGATACCGCGATGTAGTCAAACAGCGAAATATGCTGGGTGTATTCGCACAGCCCAACACCGCCGCCATGCGGGCAAACCGGTACGCCGTACTTGGCGGCCATCAGTACGACTAGAATCACTTCATTGAGGCCACCCAGGCGGGCAGCATCCAGCTGGCAGTAGTCAATGGCGTCCGCCTGAAAGAACTGCTTGAACATCACCTTGTTGTGACAGTGTTCGCCGGTGGCGACCCCGATAGGCGCGACGCGGTGGCGGATCTCTGCGTGGCCCAGAATATCGTCGGGGCTGGTGGGTTCTTCGATCCATAGTGGGTCAAATTCAGCCAGACGGCGCATCTTGGCGACGGTTTCATCGACTTCCCATACCTGGTTGGCGTCCATCATCAGCACGTTGTCCCAACCGATCTCTTCTCGCAGTAGCGCTGCACGGCGGGCATCCTCTTCAATATCGCCGCCAATTTTCTGTTTAAAGTGGGTCCACCCTTCTGCTAACGCTTCCCGGGCCAGGTTGCGCACTTTGTCATCGCTGTAGCCAAGCCAGCCTGCAGAAGTGGTGTAGCCGGGGTAGCCATCGCGGCGCATTTCGGCCTCACGCGCGGCTTTGCCGGGGGCCTGGCGGCGCAGCAGACAAATTGCTTCTTCAGGCGTTAGCGCATCGGTGACAAAGCGGAAATCAAGGCAGCGCACCAACTGCTCTGGGGTCATATCCACCAGCAGTTTCCATACCGGCTTGCCTTCGCGTTTTGCCCACATATCCCACACGGCGTTAACGATGGCGGCGGTAGCCAAGTGAATCGCACCTTTATCGGGGCCAATCCAGCGCAGCTGACTGTCGCCGGTGAGCTCGCGCCAGAACGTACCCATATTGTCGGTAATGGAGGAAAGCGTGCGACCCTCGATCAGCGGCGCCAGGGAGTGCACGGCGGTGACCACAATCTCGTTACCCCGGCCGATGGTAAAGGTTAAACCGTGCCCTTCCGGGCTGCCATCATCGGTATGCAGGATGACATACGTGGCTGAGTAATCGGGGGCGGCATTCATGGCATCAGAGCCATCGAGCGAGCGCGAGGTGGGGAAACGGATATCCTGGATCTCGACGTGCGTAATTGTTGTCATTGCGTTCTCCGGGGTGTGATTTAAGCAGTGGAAGGATCAGCGGCGGGCCAAGTGACGCATCAGTTCGCGAATGCCGTAGGTCCAAGGCGGTAGCTGATCGCTTCTGCCCACCGGGTTAACCAGGGAGCCCAAGGCTGGGGTAGAAATAGTCACGCGATCGTCGAGGTGGTGGGTAAAGCCCTGGCCTTTGCCATCACGGTCTTTGATAGGGGAGAACATCGTGCCCAGAAACAGCATGAAACCATCCGGGTACTGGTGATGTTCACCGATGGTTTGACTTACCAAGTCCAACGGGTCGCGGCTGATCTCGCGCATATCGCTCTCGCCTTGAAGCAGGAAGTCGTCATCCTCGCCTTCAATACGCAGTGCGACTTGGCAGTTGCGCACGCTGTCGATAGTAAAGTGATCATCAAATAGACGAATAAACGGGCCGATTGAGCAGGAGGCGTTGTTATCTTTCGCCTTGCCAAGCAGTAGGGCGCTGCGTCCTTCAACGTCGCGCAAGTTGACATCATTACCCAAGGTGGCGCCGCGTACCTGGCCGCGGCTATCCACGGCCAGCACGATTTCGGGCTCAGGATTATTCCACTGTGAAGACGCATGCAATCCTACTGATGCTCCAAAGCCTACCGAAGAAAGCGGCTGAGCTTTGGTAAACACTTCCGCATCAGGGCCAATACCCACTTCCATATATTGTGACCAGCCACCGCGTGCCTGAAGCGCTGTCTTAAGCGCCATGGCCTCTTCAGACCCGGGGGCAATCTTGGAAAGGTCGGTGCCAATCAGTGCCTGCAGGTCGTCGCGCAGCGCAACGGCTTTAGCCGGGTCGCCGCCGGCCTGCTCTTCGATTACCCGCTCAAGTAAGCTGACGGCGAAGGTGACGCCACAAGCTTTAACAGCCTGAACATCACAGGGGGCGAGCAGGTAGGGCACTTGTGGTTGAGCCTGTTGAGAGTTCGCCAGCAGCGTCTCGATGCTGCCTAACGATGCACCCTCGGCGCGTCGCACCACCTCCAGAACATCGTCGCGCTCCAGCAGGTCGGCCATGGTAGGGCCAAACTCGGTGATGTCGATGATGTTGCCTTCGTTCACCGTGACCAATGCGGGACCCGGGTGCGCGCCGTCCAACCATACGCGGCCCACGAGCAGAGCGTTATCCATGTCGGTGGGAAGAGTATCAATCAGTGATAGTGGTTGCATGAGCGCCTCCTGATGGACAAGCGACCGGCGTTGCTACCGTGTCGCCTGCGTTGTTATAGATGTTGTTCTGTATGACAGGTATACCAGAGCATGACTTACTCTAGCGCACCGCTACATTTCGGGTCGATAGGCAAATCTGTTTAGATGAAGGTAGTTGCGCAATTGAAGGCCACCAGCTAGGTTTGAAACTGCTGGTATGATACGTATACAGCAAGATGGTCGGTTACATCCGCTATTGCTATTCGCAAGTGCTACTCGCAAATAACCAACAATAAATCCAATGGTTGTGAGGAAAATAAGATGCGCTACAAAAGCCAATACCACCTAGCCATGTCTCGCCTGTTAACCGCTACGCTAATCGCTGCAGGTATCAGCGTGGCCGGTGCGGTACAGGCCGCCGAGAACCTGCGTTTTGCCCACGTTTATGAAACGTCGGAGCCTTTCCATAAGTGGGCACTGTGGGCGGCAGATGAAATTGAAGAGCGGACCGATGGCCGTTACACCATGGAGGTATACGCCGCTTCTTCTTTGGGTAAAGAGGAAGACATTAACGAAGGGCTTGGGCTAGGCACGGTGGATGTCATTTATACCGGCACGCAGTTTGCTGGCCGCGGTTATGGGCCAATCGGCATTGCGGGGGCTGCGTATATGTTCCGTGATTTTGATCACTGGCAGGCCTTTGCTGACAGTGACCTGTTCCAGGAAATTGCCCGAGGCTACCAGGATGCCACCGGGAACGTGCCACTGACGCTCAATTATTATGGCGAACGCCATGTAACATCGAATACGCCGATCAATACACCCGAGGATATGTCAGGCCTCAAGATACGTGTGCCCAACGCGCCGATGTACATGATGATGCCTAACGCAGTAGGCGCTAACCCCACCCCGATTGCTTTCGATGAAGTCTACCTGGCCCTGCAGCAAGGTGTGGTCGACGCGCAGGAAAATCCGCTGCCAACCATTCGCGCCAAGGCTTTTCATGAGGTACAGGATTACATCAATCTAACCGGCCATATTACTGATTCGCTAATCACGATCGTAGGTGGACCGCGCTGGAACCAACTGAGCGAAGAGGATCAGGAAATATTCCGCGAGGTATTCCAGGAAGCCGCTGAGAACAACACCCAGGATATCCTGCAGGCTGAGGCAGAGCTGGTCGCCTGGTTTGAGGAACAGGGTAATACCATCAACGAAGTGGATCGCGACATTTTCCGTGAGGCCGTTGTACCTGCCCATAACGGCAATGTCGCCACTTGGGATCAGGAAACCTACGATCGCCTACAGGCTATCGGCCAATAACCCAACCTCAGCGAGCACTTCGCTAACTTTTTAGCGAAGTGTCTGGAGTATTGTGCCATGAGTGACGAGTGCGAAGATGCACCGCCCAGCATTGATCCTATGGTGGATTTTGAATCCGCCTTTGAAGATGCCCCCTTCAAACTGAGTGATTATCGAATTGAAGACTTTGTGACCCTGACGTTGTTCTGGGCACTTATTCTGGTGGTCTTCGCTCAGTTTTTTAGCCGCTATGTGATGGGCAGTTCTATCGGCTGGACTGAGGAAATTGCCCGTTATCTGCTGATTGGGGTTGGCTTTTTGGGCAGCGTAATGGCCGCCCGCAACGGCAGCCACATCATGGTGGAGTTCTTCTACCATTACATGCCGGAGTGGCAGGCACGCTTACTGGAGCGCTTGGTGGGCCTGGTAAGCCTTGGTTTTTATATAGCAATGGCGTGGATCGCCTATCAGCTGGCAGCACGTACCAATAGCCTGATGGTATCGGTCGACCTGCCCAAGAGCATCATCTATTTCACGGTCTGTGCGGCGTTTGTATTAATGGCGCTACGTACCATCCAGCGGCTTTATCTGAAGTACCGGGATCGTACCGATGTCGTTTGAGAAGTGGTATCCCGTTATGCCATTTTTATCGAGAGGCCTACTATGCCCCGAATTTCCATGATGCGTTGGCAAAAACCGTTAGTGTCGCCACTGCTCTCGGTGCTGGCCGTGCTGGGGTGCGTAATATTACCGCTGATGGGTTATCACCTCGGCTTCTTGTTTTTCGCGTTATTCACCATGTTGGTGCTCGGGGTTCCCATTGCGGTTAGCTTGGCGGGCGCCTGTCTGATGTTTGTACTGATCACAGGCCAAGTGCCCAGCATCGTCATAGCGCACCGCATGATCAACGGCATCGACAGCTTTCCACTGCTGGCCATTCCGTTTTTTATCTTTGCTGGCAGCCTGATGAATAACGGCGGCATCACGGAGCGAATCTTCAATTTTGCCAAGGCCCTGATGGGCTGGATGCGCGGTGGGCTGGGGCACGTTAACGTGGGTGCCAGTATCGTATTTTCTGGAATGTCAGGGGCGGCCGTGGCGGATGCCGGTGGCCTTGGCATGATTGAAGTGAAGGCGATGAAAGATGCGGGCTACGATGAGGAGTTTGCGGTGGGTATTACCGCGGCCTCATCCACCATCGGGCCGATTATCCCGCCGAGTTTACCCATGGTCATTTACGGCGTTATGGCATCAGCCTCTGTGGGCCAACTGTTTGCCGCCGGGTTAATTCCTGGGCTGTTAATGGGGGGGATGTTAATGCTGATGATCTTTATCATCTCGCGCCGCCGCGGCTATCAGCGTGACGCGATATTTTCGATGCGCGTGCTTGGGCATACCTTTAAGCGGGCTTTTCTATCACTGATGACGCCCGTCATTATCGTGGGCGGTATTATCACCGGCGCGTTTACCCCTACTGAGGCGGCGGTCGCTGCGGTGTTCTATGCGCTGATACTGGGTATCGTGGTTTACCGTACCCTGACCTGGCGTAAGCTGTTAAAAGTCAGTATGGAAACCATTGAGACAACGGCGGTCATTCTGTTGATTGTCTCTTCCGCATCAATATTTGCCTGGATACTCACCAGTAACCAAGTCACCCAGAACGTGATTGCTCTAATGGGGCCGTTTGCCGATAGCAAACTCGCCGTACTGATGATGGCCAACATTGTACTCATCATTGTCGGCTGCTTTATGGAAACGATCGCCGCGATCACCATCCTGGTGCCGGTCCTGTTGCCCATGGCGGTGGCCGTGGGTGTCGATCCCGTTCATTTTGGCGTGATTATGGTGCTCAACCTGATGATCGGCCTGTTGACGCCGCCGGTGGGAATGGTGCTCTACGTACTTTCCCGAGTATCCAATGTCAGCTTTGAGCGCTGCATGCGAGGAACCATTCCGTTCCTGATTCCGCTGGTGATCTGCTTGCTGTTAGTGACTTTTATTCCGGCTATTTCCATGTGGCTTCCCACGCTGATATACCGTTGAGCACGACCGGCTGATTAGCCGTTAACAACAATATTAGGCTTTGGAGTATTGCTTGATGACCGATACGTCATTGGATTTTCGCGTTACCCGTGAGGATTTAACGCGCTTTATGCAAGCGGCACTTGTGGCTGCTGGCGCCAATCAAGCATCTGCCGATGCCGTGAGCCGAGCGTTGGTAACCGCCTCACGCATGGGTACAGATAGCCACGGGTTACGTCTATTGCCGCATTATTTACAGGCGCTGAAAGGCGGGCGTATCAACGGCGCGCCTGACATGGTGTTTCACCAGCGCTTGGCGGCAACGGGCTTTTTAGATGCCGATGATGGGCTAGGCCATTTGGCAGGCTACACCGCCATCGAGCAGGCCATGACGATGGCTGGCGACGTGGGAATGGGGGCTGTGGCGGTTGGAAACTCATCGCACTTTGGCGCAGCGGGGTGCTATGCGTTGGCGGCGGCCGAAAAGGGCTATCTGGGCATGGCGTTCTGTAACTCGGATCCGTTCGTGCTGCTCCATGACGGCGCCAAGCCTTTTCACGGCACTAATCCTATCGCCTTTGCGGCGCCGGTAGCTGGGGGCGCGCCGTATTTGCTGGATATGGCGACCAGCTCGATTCCCTGGAACCGCGTGCGGCAGTTCGGGGCGATTGGTCGCGAACTGCCGGATCAGGTGGCTGCTAATGCTGAAGGTAAGGTGAGCCGCGTACCTGGCGAGGTTACAGCATTGCTGCCGTTAGGAGGCAGTAGCTTTGGGTTTAAAGGCGCAGGGCTTGGCGGCATGGTCGAAATACTTAGTTCGATGCTCTCGGGAATGCAGCACGGCTTCAAACTTTTACCCATGGTCGGGCCGGATATGGCGACGCCACGTGGCGTGGGGCATTTCTTTTTAGCAATGAAACCCGATGCGTTTGTGGAAGAAGGTACGTTTGCACGCGGACTGGCTGAATATTTAGCGGATCTCCGGGCCCAGCCTGCTACACCAGACGCGCGGGTAATGGCGCCAGGTGATCGCGAATGGCGCTGTCAGGCGCAGCGCGATGTTGGCGGCATTCCACTGGATTCTGCCAATCAGTCGGCTTATGCAGAGATCGCCAAGCAGTACCAGCTAGCGCCGCTATCTCGACTCGATTGAAGGGACAGTTGAAGGATCGCAACGGGAAATACAGTAAAGTGGCGGTGAATTCCAGGTTAATCAGGAGCGACTGCCTATGAGCAGATACCGGATCGAGCGTAAAACGCTGTCTGAACAGGTCGCCGAACAGCTTGAGGCAGAGATTCTTGAGGGGCGGCTAAGCGAAAATGATCAATTGCCTTCAGAACGGGAATTGATGGAGCAGTTTGGTGTGGGCAGGCCCGCCGTGCGTGAAGCACTGTTCCATTTGCAGCAGCTTGGGTTAATCGCGATCAACAGCGGTACGCGTGCCAGGGTGATCCGGCCTACCGCCGAAGCCGTCATGGCGAGGCTTTCTGGCGTTACCCGGCAGTTGCTTTCCAAGCCTGATGGGCAGCAGTATTTTCAGGAAGCCCGGGCGATGTTTGAGATATCGCTGGCGCGTCATGCTGCGCGCCACGCAAGCGATGAGGATTTGACGCGATTACGCGATGCGCTGTCAGCCAATCGTGACGCTATTGGTGATGAGGCTCGTTTCAAGCGCTCCGATAACGACTTTCATGGCGTATTGGCAAGTATTGGCCGTAACCCGATCTTTGATGCTATTCACGTGGCGCTTTCTGAATGGCTGGATGATCGGCGCGCATTGGTATTACAGCAAAAGGATGAGGATAAGGCGGCCACTGCTGCTCATACTGAAATCATCGAAGCGATCGAGTCCCGGGACCCTGATGCGGCCGAGGCGGCCATGCGGCGCCACCTCGACCGTCACTACGGCACCTATAGGCAGCTTAAAAAACGCCTATCGGATGCTTCTTAACGTTGCTGGGGCTAGCCTTCACGCTTGCCATCGACCAGTCGTGAAACATTAAAAGGATTATCGTCGCGCAATGCTTCTGGCAGTAAGCCAGCAGGCAGGTCCTGATAGCAGACCGGGCGCAGGAAGCGATAAATCGCGGCGCTGCCGACAGACGTGGTGCGGCTGTCGGACGTTGCCGGGAACGGTCCGCCATGTACCATCGCGTGGCCCACTTCGACCCCGGTCGGCCAGCCATTGGCCAGGAGTCGGCCGGCGCGCTGCTCAAGCGTGGGCAGAAGTGATTTTGCGGCCTCCAGGTCGCCATCGTCCATTTGCAGGGTAATCGTCAGCTGACCTTCGAGCTGGTCGGCAACACGCTGCATCTCCTGCGCGTCAGCGCACTCAATGACCAGCGATGCAGCGCCGAAAATTTCGCCCTGAAGCGCGTCATTGTTAAGGAAGTCCTGAGCGCTGGCCACAAATAGCCCCGGTTGGCAGCTATGCGGGCCGCTACCTGACTGACCACGGGCCACTTCCTTGACGCTTGGCTGGCCCGAAAGGGCGGAGACACCGCTTTGATACGCCTCATGGATGCCGGGCGTCAGCATCGTTTGTGCGCCGCTGGCTTTAACGGCTTCCCCTGCGGTAGTGATGAACGCATCCAAGTCAGCGCCTTTGAGGCCAATGACCAGGCCAGGGTTGGTGCAGAACTGGCCGGCACCCATGTTCAGCGAAGCGACAAAACCTTCGGCAATCTTGTTGCCGCGCGCTTGCAGTGCCTCAGGGAACAGGAATACCGGGTTGATGCTGCTCATCTCGGCATAAACGGGAATCGGCTCGGGACGCGCCTGGGCAGTCGCCATCAAGGCCATGCCGCCGCTGCGTGAGCCGGTAAAACCAACCGCTTTAATACGCGGGTCTGAGACCAGCGCCTGGCCAATATCGCGACCTGAGCCGAACAGTAGCGAAAATACCCCTTCCGGCATGTTGCACCTGGCCGCGGCGCGTTGAATAGCGCGGCCTACCAGCTCAGAAGTGCCGGGGTGGGCTGAATGGCCTTTCACGACCACAGGGCAGCCTGCCGCCAGCGCCGAGGCGGTATCGCCCCCTGCTACGCTGAAAGCCAACGGAAAGTTGCTGGCGCCGAACACGGCCACGGGGCCAAGCGGAATATGGCGCTGGCGTAAGTCGGCACGCGGCATGGGCTTACGCTCAGGCTGGGCCGGGTCGTAGCGTAAATCCAGCCATTCGCCTGCGCGCACTACCGAAGCGAACAGCCGTAGCTGGCCACAGGTCCGACCCCGCTCGCCTTCAAGGCGCGCTTCAGGCAAGCCGGTTTCGGCCACGCCGCGCTGGGTCAAGTCAGCACCAATGGCCTCAATTTCTTCGGCAATGGTTTCCAGGAAGTGAGCGCGCGCTTCAAGTGAGGTTTCGCGGTATTGATCAAACGCCGCTTCGGCAAGCTGGCAGGCTTTTTCAACCTCGGCGCGGCTACCACCGGGATAGCGCGGCTCCAGTGTCTCGCCGGTGGCCGGGTTAACGGCAACAATATCGGCTTGAGTACCGGTGACGGCCTGTTGACCGATAAGCAGTGTACCTTGCAGTGTCATGTAGCCTCCTGTTAAAGCGCGTTGACGATGGTTGTTTCGTACTCGTGATTCGTTGGCATGCGCAGCGTGTTACGTAGCGGGCGGCCAAAATTGTTAAGCGTAATCTCGAAACGGTCACCATCGCGGGTTTGGATCTGGTCGGCAAAGCTCAGCGTGGCGGTGCCGAAGAAGTGGACGTGGACATCGCCCGGACGGCGAAAGCCTGCGTATTTGAAGTGGTGGTGCTCAAGATTGGCGAGGCTGTGGGCCATATTGGACTCACCGGTTAAAAACGGCTTTTCCCACAATGTTTGACCATCGCGCACAATGCGGCTGGTGCCTTCAAGGTGGGCAGGCAACTCTCCGATCAACAGCTCTGGCCCAACGCTACAGGCGCGCAGTTTAGAGTGCGCCAGCCATAGGTAGTTAAAACGCTCGGTAACATGGTCGGAAAATTCGTTACCCACAGCGTAGCCAATCCGCCACGGAGTGCCATCGTCAGCCACAATATAGAGCCCCGCAAGCTCTGGTTCTTCACCAGCATCCTGAGCAAACGCGGGAGAAGGCATGTCTGCTTCCGGCGCGACGATGCAGTCGCCATCGCCTTTATAGAACCATTCCGGCTGCGACCCTTCGGCGTTATCGGAAGGCTTTCCGCCTTCAACGCCGAGTTTGAACATGCGCATGGAGTCGGTCAGTTCCTCCTCGGCCACTTGGGTTTTGGCATGCATGGCGGACCGGGTATCCGCGCTGCCCAAGTGGGTGAGGCCGGTGCCGGTCACTAGGCAGTGGGCGGGGTCGGGATGCGTGAGCGGCGGTAGCAGGCGCTGCTCGTCGATTAACGTTTGGTAATCAACCAGCGAGTCGCCAAGCCGTGATTTAATGGCTTGTTCAAGCGACTCCCCAGCGGCAATAGCGGCTTTGGCTAGCGCGTAAGTGCCGCCCTCTATGGCGATGGGGCGAACCGTCTGGGCATCCTCTACCAGAGCAACGTGAACTTGGTTCTGGTCGAGGTACTGAATCAAGCGCATATGATTTCCTTATATAATGTCAGTGATTAGTTGCCGCGCACAGCGGTGAGGTCCGGTAGCCATGTCACAATCCCGGGGAAGGCAATCAAGATAACCAGTACCACCAGCAGGGCGGCGTAGTAGGGCAGCATGGCCTTAACCAGCTGTTCCATGGAGACCTTGCCGACACCACAGCCAACGTAAAGGCAGGTGCCTACCGGCGGTGTTAAAAGGCCGATACCCAGAATGAATGCCATGAGGACGCCAAAGTAGACCGGGTCGACACCCACAGAGGTGACAATGGGTGTCAGCATAGGTGCCATAATGACCATGGCAGGCGTCAGGTCCATCACGAATCCTACGAGTAGTAGTAAGCCCGCAACGATTAATAGCAGTAAGAAGGGATCCTGGGTGATTGCCTGGACTTGGGTAACCAGCGTTTGCGGCACCATATTGATAGTCAGAAACCAGGCGATGACGGTGGCAAAGGCCAGCAGAAGTAACACCATCCCGGTTAATCGAGCCGTACGAATCAACATACCCCACAGCTCGCGGATGTGGAATTCGCGATATATCACCAACGAGATAAATAGCGAGTAGAGCAGGGCGGCAACGGCGGCCTCAGTAGCGGTAAATACGCCACCGATAATCCCGCCGATAACGATCACCGGCAACACCAGGGCAAGCCACGCCGCCTTAAAGGCTTTCCACAGTACATCGAAACGGAACTTGCGGGTCTGTCCGGCATGGCCGATGGTGGCCATGATGAAGGTCGTGGCCATTAACCCGAAACCAATCAATATCCCCGGCACGATACCCGCTATAAACAGGCGGCTAATGGAGGTTTCAGTCACGATGCCGAACAAAATCAGAGGTATAGACGGCGGAATAATAATGCCGATGACCGAGGAAACGGTATTGATTGCCGTGGCTTGGGGAGCAGTGTAGCCCTGCTTAGTCATGGAGGGGATCATCATCGCGCCGGTCGCGGCTGTATCGGCCACGGCAGAACCACTAATGCCGCCAAAGAACATTGAGCCGGTAATCGCGACCTGGCCCAGACCACCGCGAACGAAACCGACCAAAGCCCCAGCAAGCTCCATTAAGCGGCGGGCAATGCCGCCGTTGCTCATTACTTCGCCCACTAGAATAAAGAACGGGATGGCCAACAGAGGGAAGCTATTTACCCCACGTATTGACTGCTCAATCATGATGGAGAGAGGAATATCCGAGAGTAGCGCCATCACCACGGCCGCAACGCCTAGGCCAAAGGCGATGGGCAAGCCCAGAGCCAGCGAGGCGAACAGAATGCCTAGAAAAATCCATAGCATGGTTTAACGGTCTCCATCAGCGGTGGGCATGACGTCCGGCGAACGTATCTGCAAAATGCTTTGCCAGGCGCGCCAGATAGCCACGGCGGCAATAAAGGCGGCGCAGAGTACCAGCGAGACATTCACTATATTCCACGGCACGCCAAGGATTGCGGTGCGCCCGGAGGCTCGCGACATCACCAAAAAGCCACCCCAGACGATGATGCCCATCAACGCAGTGATCACCAAATGCTGAAACAGATACAGTGCATGGGCAGCGCGCGGTTTTAACCTGCGCACTAAGATATCCACCGCAATATGCTCATAGCGAGCAAATGCCGCCGCGGCACCCAGGAAAATCAGCCAGATAAACAACATACGTGCCAACTCATCGGCCCAGGGCAGCGAATGATTCAATACGGCGCGGCCCACGACGTTGGCCGACACCGACAAAATGAGCGCTACCAGCAGAGCCGCAATTGTGTGCTCCATTGCCAGTGTTAGCCATCGGAACAGCGCAGGACCACGGCGCTGCTCGGTATCGATCTCCAGCGGCTCGCGCTGAGGGTCATCGAAAAAGGCCGTGGTATCCGGAATAGGAGTATCAGGTGTGTCCATGAGCTCTCCGAAAAGACAGGTAACGACCATGCAAGAGGCGTTGGCCTCTTGCATGGTCTAATCGTGGAAAATGCGCACGAGAGCAATCCGAAGTATCAGCGGATACCTATTGGGCTGCTGTCGACCCGGCGAGCCGCTGGAACTCTGCCACTAAATCTTCACCAATGCGTGGTGCCCACTCGTCATAAACGGGCTGTACAGCTTCCTGGAAAGCTGCGATCTGTTCGTCAGTTAAGCGCGTCACTTGCATGCCACGCTCTTCAAGCTGCTCGCGTGCCCAGTCGTCGTACTCTGCTGAGAGCTGGATTTCATAATCGGCGGCCTGCAGGGCAGCCTCCTGAACCAGCTCCTGATACTCAGGGTCCAGTCGATCCCAGGAGCGCTGGGAGATCATCTTAATAAAGGGGGTATAAACGTGGCGTGTTTCGGAGCCGTAGTCCTGCACTTCATAGAAGTTGGATGTCAGGATGGTGCTCCAGGGGTTTTCCTGGCCATCCACAACGCCCTGCTCCATGGCTGAAAACAGCTCGCCAAACGCCATGGGTGTTGGGTTGGCGCCAAGTGCCTGCCAGATAGCCAGGTGAACGGGGTTTTCCATGGTACGTACTGAAAGGCCGCGGACGTCCAGCCCGGCTACATCTTCCGGCGATGAAACTTCGCGTGCGCTATTAGAAAGCTGGCGGAAGCCGTTTTCAGCAAAGGCCAATGCCTTGATGCCGGTGCCGTCAAACGCATCGAGCATCTCTTGGGCAGCGTCGCTACGCATGGCCTCGATGGCAGCTTCACGAGTAGGGAGCAGGAACGGTAGGTCAAAAACGGCCAACTCTTCAACATAGCCAGTCGCGGGGGAGGAGGAAGGGTAGGTCATGTCCAACGTGCCGGTCTGGAGCATTTCCATCATCTGCACGTCATCACCGAGCTGGCTGTTGGGGAAGATGTTGACGCTGATTCTTCCTTCGCTGCGCTGGTCGAGAATATCCGCAAAGTATTGGCTGGAGATGTACTGAGGCGAGCTTTCGGCCAAGCCAAGCCCCATGCGTAGAGTCACGCTGCCGTGATCGCCTACGACGCCGCCTTCGATCTCGGGTGGGTCAGAAAGGTCGGGCGTTTGCGCGTAAGCCATGCCTGAGCTGAGTAGCGTAGCACCGGTCATTAACAGGGTGCGTTTCCAAAGATAATGCATCGTTATCACTCTCCTGGCGTACTGCAGACCGCTTCGCGAAGAACGTCTTGCAAGCGAGCTGCAACGTGGTTGTTGTTATGTTTGAGCGGCACTTCCCTCGTGGGGTCAGCACCGCAGCCCTGAACTGAATGTCTAACGTTTTGAGTATATGTTCAACATATACTTTTGTATGTATCGACGGCGCTGTAAAGAACGCGTACCGTCATGGCGACCCCCTCTCCTTATGTTTAAAGGAGATTATTGAATTTAATTGAGAATGTTAGTAGACGGTTAAGTGGCTTAGGCACGCCTGCTGACGTTTTACCTTTACTTTAGGCGTGGAGCGTAGCCATGGCCAACCCTCATCGAATAACCCCTGAGCAGTTGCGTTCACGTTACTGGTTCGATAACCCTGATCATCCCGGCACTACGGCGCTGTGTATTGAGCGTTACCTCAATTACGGCATTACGTTGGATGAGTTGACGAGCGGTAAGCCGATTATTGGTATCTGCCAGTCGGGATCTGATTTAACCCCGTGCAACCGTCACCATATTGATCTGGTCAAGCGGGTTAAAGACGGTATTCGCGCGGCGGGTGGCGTGCCGTTCGAGTTCCCCATGCATCCTATCCATGAGAATGTGCGTCGGCCGACCGCAGCGCTGGATCGCAATCTTGCATACTTGGGGTTGGTGGAAGTGCTCCATGGCTATCCGTTAGACGGCGTGGTGCTCACCACCGGCTGTGACAAAACCACTCCCGCTGCGCTGATGGCCGCGGCAACGGTGAATATCCCCGCGATTGTGCTGTCCGGTGGGCCGATGCTTAACGGCTGGCGGGGCGCCGAGCGGGTGGGTTCGGGCACGATTATCTGGGAGCTGCGCAAGCGCCTGGCAGCGGGGGATATCGACTACGCAGAATTCCTTTCCCGCGCCAGCGACTCAGCGCCTTCGATTGGCCACTGCAATACCATGGGCACGGCGTCCACCATGAACTCCATGGCTGAGGTATTGGGCATGAGCCTGCCGGGCTCGGCGGTCATCCCCGCGCCCTACAAAGAGCGCGCCATGGTGGCCTATGACACCGGTGTGCGAATCGTCGATATGGTCTGGGAAGACCTGCGCCCGCTGGATATTCTGACCCGCGAAGCATTTGAGAACGCCATTGTGGCCTGCTCGGCCATGGGCGGCTCGTCCAACGCGCCGGTACACATTAACGCTATCGCCCGTCATGCAGGCGTTGAGCTTAATAACGACGACTGGCAGCGCCTGGGCCACGAGATTCCGCTGCTGGCCAACGTGATGCCTGCCGGCGCTTTTCTGTGTGAAGAGTTTCACCGTGCGGGCGGCGTGCCCGCAATCCTTCATGAACTCCAGGGGGCCGGCAAGCTGCATAGCGATGCGCTGACGGTGAATGGTCGCTCTCTGGGCGATAATCTGCAGGGCCGGGAAACCCAGGATCCCAATGTGATTTGCCGCTACGCCGAGCCGCTGGTGGCCCATGCAGGGTTTCTTAATCTCAAGGGCAATTTGTTCGACTCAGCGCTGATGAAAACCAGCGTTATCTCTCGAGATTTCCGCGAGCGCTTCTTGAGTGATCCCGGCGACCCTGAAGCCTTTGAAGGCAAGGTGGTGGTGTTTGATGGCTCAGAAGATTATCACGCCCGTATCGACGACCCAGCGTTGAATATCGACGCTCGCACCATTTTAGTGATGCGTGGCGCTGGCCCGGTAGGGCATCCCGGCGGCGCCGAAGTGGTTAATATGCAGCCGCCAGAGGCGTTGATCAAACAGGGGATTGAGTCGCTGCCCTGCCTGGGCGATGGGCGTCAGTCGGGCACTTCCGGCTCGCCGTCGATTCTCAACGCGTCTCCGGAAGCAGCCACAGGAGGCGGGCTAGCGCTGCTTGAAAGCGGCGATCGGCTGCGGGTTGATCTTAAACGTGGCGAAGTACAGCTGCTGATTGATGCCAGTGAGCTGGAAGCACGCCGCGAGCGTTTGGCTCAGCAGGGCGGCTACTGTTACCCAGGCCACCAGACCCCTTGGCAAGAGATTCAGCGCAGCATGGTCGAGCCGCTGGATCGCGGCATGACATTAGAACCTGCGACCAAGTACCGCGATGTCGCCCGCCAGCATCCGCCCAGGGATAATCACTAGCATGAGCAGCTTTAGTGCTTTATCACATCGCCAGCAGGGGCTGCTGTTGACCGGTGGCGGCGCGATGATCATGGCGCCGGATGCCTTGCTGATCAAAGTAGCCGATCTGCCCGATGCTGAGATACTCATGTGGCGCGGCTTTCTCTCCGCGCTGGGTTTTTTACTGATCGCCTTGGCGCGCTATGGCCGCGGCACATTGGCGGCTTATCGCCGCTGCGGTTGGACCGGCATCGCCGTGGCGCTGCTGTTCAGTCTGACAACCTGTGGTTTTGTGCTTGGCAATCAGTACACCAAGGCAGGTAACGTGTTGATGATCCTGGCCAGCGCACCATTGATCGCGGCAATTCTCTCCTGGGTCATTCTCAAGGAGCGCTTGCCCCGACGCACTTGGCTTGCGATCTGTTTGTGCATGGCGGGTGTCGCCATGATTGCGTTAGATGACTCGGGCGCAGGCTCGTGGGTAGGCAACGCTTTCGCCTTGGTGACGGCGACGACTCTGGCGATTAACTTTACCCTCTGCCGTACGCGGCCAGGGGTGGATATGAGCCCGATGCTGGTATTCAACGGCCTTATTGTGGGAAGCGTAGCAGGGATTTTCTGGCTGGCGGGCAGCGAGCCATCCTTACCCGCTACGAACCAGCTAGCGGTGGTGGTATTGCTTTGCCTGTTCATTGTGCCTTGCGGCGTCACACTGTTGCAGCGTGGGCCGTTGTATCTGCCTTCCGCTGAAGTCGGCTTGCTGCTGTTGCTGGAAGTCGTGGTGGGCACACTGTTGGCTTGGTGGATTCTGGCGGAACAGCCCGCACCGGTCGCCATGGTGGGCGGCGCCCTGGTGCTTGGCACGTTAAGTGCTAAAGGGCTTTATGAACGGCGGCTGGAGCTGAGGCAGCGCGCCGGGCTTGAAACGACGACACCCACCACCGTAGACAGGTCAAGTACGTTATGATTGTCTGGAATTGAAATAGGGTCTTATCGCAGTGACATCATCTCTCAGTAAGCCGCTGGCTCGCCCCAGTATCGCTGAATACCTTGCCGAGAAAATCTTCGGCGGGTGCTATCGCCCCGGCGACTTTGTGCCGCGTGAACTGGACCTATGTGAACGCTTTTCGCTTAACCGTTCGGCGGTACGTAGCGATCTGCGCCAACTGGTGGAGGCGGGGATTATCGAGCGTATCTCAGGCCACGGCTCTAAGGTGCGTGAGTACTCAGAGTGGCATATTCTCGATGTTCAGGTGACCGACTGGCTTACCCGTTATGCGGCCCCCAATCCCGATATTCAGCGCGAAATTCTCGCGTTTCGCCTGGATGTTGAGCCCTATGTGGCAATGACCGCCGCCAAACGCGCCAAAGCACGTGATTTAGTGGCCATTGAAGAGGCCTTTGAAGGGCTGGGCCAGAACCTGCGCAATGCGACCTGCCAAGAAGAACGGCGTTTACACAGCGAGTGTGATATTGCCTTCCACGAGGCGATCTTTAAGGCGACCCACAATATCGTCTGGGCGCAGCTGTCGCATATCCTGCGGCCCTCTATCTACCTGCTGGTCTCGATGTCGAACGAAAGCGCCTCTGATCCGGAAGAGAGCCTGGAGCGTCATCGGCAGCTGATGGAAAGCATCCGGCTGCGTCGCCCTCGCGAGGCGTTTCTAGCGGCCCAAGCGGTATTGGCAGGGACGGCAGAAGCGCTAGGGCTTGAGCATAGCGTCAGCTCATTAGGGCGCAGCGTTGAGCTGCCCCACGCTGCGCCCTGAATCTATTTCTCGTTAAGCTTTCACATTAAAACCTTTTACATTAAAACCTTTCACATCAAAACAAAGGCAAGCACATGTCTGACTTCAACCTCGGCTTAGTGGGTGTGGGCAAAATCGTTCGTGACCAGCACCTTCCGGCGATAGCTACCATCCCGCATTGCCTGCTTGTCGCCACTGCAGATCCTCACGCTACGTTACCGGGCGTGTCCGGCTATCAAGACCTGGGCGCGATGCTCGATGCCCACCCTGAAATAACCGCCGTGGCAATCTGCACGCCGACGCACCTGCGTTACTCACAGGCGCGCCTGGCGTTGCTGCGTGGCAAGCATGTGCTGCTGGAGAAGCCACCTGGGGCCACACTCAGTGAGGTGGAAAGCTTGATTTCGCTGGCTGCCGAGCAAGGCGTTAGCTTGTTTGCCGCTTGGCACTCACGCTTTGCCCCCGGCGTAGCAAAAGCCAAGCAGTGGCTGTCAGCACGCCAGGTTCAGCGCGTCGAGATCGAGTGGAAAGAAGACGTGCGAGTATGGCACCCAGGTCAGGCGTGGATATGGCAGTCGGGCGGTATGGGGGTATTTGATCCAGGTATCAACGCGCTTTCGATCGTCACCAGCATTCTTCCTCAGGCGTTTTTTCTGCGCCAGGCACAGTTATGGGTACCGACTAATTGCCAGACCCCAATTGCCGCTGAGCTGTCTTTTGCCGATCCAGATGGTGCCGAGATTGAGGCGGTCTTTGATTTTCGCCAAACCGGCCCACAAACCTGGGATATCCACGTCGCTACGGATAACGGCCGTTTGAGCCTGACCCAGGGAGGGCGGCGCCTGATGATTAACGACGAGCTTATAGTGGATGAGGAGGAGCGCGAGTATGCAGGCCTTTATAACCACTTTATTGAGCTTGTCGCCAGTGGGCGTAGTGACGTGGATATAGCGCCACTACGCCAAGTGGCTGACGCATTTTTGTATGGCCACCGCGAGGCTACCGACGCGTTTGTGGAGTGAACGCTGCCAATTCGCGATGGAAAGTTAAGCCGCGATGGCGAGGTAACCTGGGGTTTATCTCAGTGCTTGTTGCCGTCTGAGCCCATACCATTACGCTGCATGCAGCTGTCGTAAGATTGGGGAACGAAGCTCTCTTTCCCCACGTCATTTCGAGCCTGTTTAAGGAACTCGCAAAGTGGGGGAAGCATGTCGGATGTTAGCCGGTACTCGGTTAACGTTTCAGCTAGATAACGCATGTCTTTCTCTGCATTTTCAAGGCTGAACTGCAATTTTGTGCACTCTTTCTGCAGCACCCACTCCATAACCGGGGCCAGCATGGCGCTGTTGGCGCCACCCTGAGAGCAGATTTCCAGCAATTTATTCTGAGGGACATCCATTCCGGCAGCCATGGTAGCGGCTTCGCTAACCAGTGCCGCCGCACCCAGCGACAGGAAGTTATTGATAAGTTTCAGCTTATGCGCTGACCCGACGGCACCCACATGAAAGATGTTCTCGGCGAAGCTTTCGATAACTGGCGTAATGCGCGTAACCGTTGAGGTATCGCCTCCCAGCATAACGTTAAGCCGCCCCTCACGGGCTTCGCGCGGTGTGCGGGCCAACGGCGCGTCAACCAGGGTAACTCCGTGCGCTGCGACAGTTTCAGCAAGGCGCTCGGTCGATTCAGGATGAGCCGTAGAGCAGTCGACAATAATCAGCCCTTCATGGGCCCCGGCCATCAAACCATCGGGTCCGGTCACAATCTCGCTAACCTGTTCGGATGTTTTGACGCAGATAAAAACAATATCGCTGTTTTTGGCCATCTCGGCAGCACTTGCGGCTTCAACTGCTCCTTCGGCAGAGAGCACCTCTAAAGGCGAGCGATTGCGGTGTGCCATAACAGTTAGCGGGTAGCCATTACGCACTATATTGCGGGCCATTTCCTTACCCATTAAGCCGAGCCCGATGAATCCGATACGTTCCTGTTTCATGGTGACCTCCGATCAGTTATTTGATGACGTCCTGGATAACGCTCACTTGTCTGAACTTGACCATAAACCTAAGCAGAAAGCGGTTATTGGCGTGCCTGAGGGAAGGCAACACCTAAACGCTCTGACCAATCGTGAAGCGCTTCGGGAACACCCTCCGGAAGCGGAACGCCTTGTTGTGAGTAGCGCTTATGGAGATCGAGCCCGCGCTCTCCAGGAATGCGTACCTGAGGATCGCCTTCGGCGACGGGATTGTTACGGCACGCATCGGCCAACGCGCCGGTTTCACGCTTGAACGCTTCAAGCCCACCAAAGGCTTCCGGGTCCAGTACCTGCACCATGACCGAAGCCCCCCACTGCGAAGGTGACTGGACGCGCCCGAACCCTGCCAGGCCAGACGTCAAGGCTTCTACCATGAGCCCTAGTGCGTAGCCTTTATGGCCGTGATCTAGCCCGCCGATGGGCATAATGCTGCCTTTGGGCTCGTCGAAAAGTACCTCGGGGCGATCGGTTGCCTGGCCCTGATTGTCTTTAAGCCACGGATAAGGCAAACGGCTATTTTGCTTGTTAAGCCGCCCGACCATGCCATTGGTGGTGATGGACGTACTGACATCCAAAAGAACAGGGCCTGAATCAGTCGGGTAGCCCACGGCGATAGGGTTGGGCGTATGGGTCGCCACTAACCCGCCATAGGGGGCAACGGATTTGGTCGCCGGGTCGGATGATTCAATCACCACCACAAGGTCTTGATCGGTAGCACGCTTTAGGTAGGCAGCCAGACAGGCAATATGGTTAGAGCGCCGAATCACCACCGTACCGGTACCGCAGGAACGCGCCATGGATTCCGCAGCTTCCATGGCTTTGAGAATCAACCACGGCCCGGGTAAGTAACGGCCATCCCAGGTTTGTACGGCGGCTCGTTGAGAAATCACCTCATAATCACCAGTGACTGGCATGCGGCCTGACTGTATTTCCTCAAGATAAGGCGCAAGGAGTTGCAGCCCGTGAGTGGTGTGTCCCATCAGGTCGCCTTCGACAAGCATTTCAGCGACGGCATTGGCTTTACCATCATCGAGCCCTGCGGCTAAAAGTAAGTCAGTGCTGAATCGCGTTATTTCCTGCACATCGTAATGTTGGCTCATTGTGTTTATTTTCCCGGCGTTATGGGTGGACAGAAGGTTTATTGATTGTGGCGTCTGAGCTGGCGTATCAGGGCGCTATGGTCAAGATCACCCTCTCCTTGGGCGATAAGCGCTTCATAAAGCCCGTTGACCAACGAGGATACCGGCAGCTTCAGCTGCCATTCCTGGGCTAAAGCCATGGCAGTCTGGGTGTCTTTCAATTGCCATTTCGACGGCCCGCCGGGAGTGAAATCTTCCTTGATCATGCGCTGGCCGTGGATACGCAGAACAGTCGAGTCGGCAAAGCCTCCTTCTAGCGCATTCAGCATCTGCGCAGGATCAGCTCCCCCTTGCTCTGCCAGTAATATGGCTTCGGCCACGGTAGCAATGGTGTTGGCCACGATCATCTGATTGGCAAGCTTGACCAGCTCACCGCTGCCCGCAGGGCCAACATGGACCGGTCTGCCGAGCGATAAAAGAATAGGCTCAACGGCTTTAAAGCTTTCAGCATCTCCGCCCGCCATGATGGCCAGGGTGCCGTCAATCGCTCCCTGCTCACCACCGGATACCGGTGCGTCCAAGTAGTGAACCTGATGCTTTGCGGCCTCCTTAGCTTGGCGGCGTGCCG
This sequence comes from Halomonas sp. AOP27-A1-41, assembly GCF_052378605.1. Taxonomy (NCBI): domain Bacteria; kingdom Pseudomonadati; phylum Pseudomonadota; class Gammaproteobacteria; order Oceanospirillales; family Halomonadaceae; genus Halomonas; species Halomonas sp. AOP27-A1-41. Next base: position 86,530 of record NZ_JBQSXT010000003.1, on the reverse strand, counting down.
TCTCGACCGGAATAGAACTCATGACGATCAGAGTGGCGCCGGGCTGCATGGCGTTGAGCAGGCTATCTGAACCTAACAGTAATTCATCGCACACCGGACCCGAGCTGAGCATAACGATCACAACCTCGCTTTCGGTGACTGCCTGTTCAGGACTTTCCACTGTCTCGATACCTACCGCTTCCAAGCTGTCGGCCTTGCTTCTTGTCCGGTTCCAAGCGCGCACCTGATGACCTGCTTTGGCCAAGCGCCGTGCCATAGGAGCACCCATAATACCGGTGCCAATAAAGCCGATAGACCGTAACGTTGTCATTATTAGTTCCTCTAACGGTGGGGAGGCTGTTGAACCGCTTTTATTGTTATTGAGGTAATGCTATTGGCTTATCCTCGTAGATAAAGCGGTATTTTGATATCGCCTGATTCTCTGAAATTGATAAGACGTTCAAGTACTTTAGATTCTGAGCGCTCCAAGTGGACCATTAATAATTTTGCAGCCTGGTGAGGCTTTTGCAGACGTATTTTCTCAAATATCCACAAGTGCTCATCAAAAAAAGGATCTTGATCGGGAAGTTTAAGCACCCGCCCAAGCAGGTGTTTGCTGATTAACAAGATAGGATGAGTGCGCCGTAGCATATTCATTACCTCCTGGTTATCACCTAGACTGACGGCGGTGTGATGAAGGTCATTTTCTAACTCATCCAGTAATTCACCTTTAATATCTGGATAACTGTCTGCGGCGTGTTTAAGTTTGGCAATATAGCCGTTGAGTGCACTTTCTGAAATATTGTTGGTGGCACGCGTAATCATGTAAGGCTCTAATTGGCGGCGTGCTTCATAAAGGTTGTGTAGTCGCTTGTCGTCTAAGGGGACTACGCTCCAACTATTGTATTTAATCTTTTCGACCAGGCCGATGGACTGCAAATGGAGAAGAATTTGATGGGTAACCGTGCGGCTGACATTCAGTGATTTGGAAAGCTGCAGTTCATTAAGTTCAAAGGTGCCCTTGATTGAGCATAGGACAATGTCATGTTCGACGCTGTCGATGTGGGCACGCCAGGACGCGGTACGATCTACTTTGGGGGCATGGCCAAGTTGCTTGAAATCACGCTCGCTGAGGGAGCGACGTACTATCTCACTTGGCGATGCGCCCACCAGATAGCCGCGCCCCTCAAATCGGCAGATATACTGCTCTTCATGCAACCGGCTCAAGGTTTGGCGAACAGGGGAGCGGCTGATACCAAACAGCTCGGCTATATTCCCTTCAAGCAGCACAAGGCCAGGTTCCAGGCGCTTTCCAACAATACCCTGCTTAAGAGCCGTATAGAGCTGGTCGCGCAGCGTTTGTGTCATGGTTAGTTAGTTGCCTTTCAATATACGATTAGGTGATGGCACCGACCAGCCAGGGAACGAACTCATTACTACCATAACCCAGTGACTCGCTAGCGCTCATGTCGCCTGAGGCAATGGCGATGATACGCTCAAAAATCTGTTCCCCGACGTCTTCTACACTGGCAGTGCCATCGACGATAACGCCACAGTTTATATCCATGTCTTCATGCATTTTCTCATACATGGAGGTATTGGTTGCGAGCTTCAGGCAGGGCGCGGGTTTAAAACCTGAAACCGATCCACGTCCGGTAGTAAAACAGACAACCGTTGACCCAGAAGCAATTTGCCCAGTTACAGAAACGGGGTCGTAGCCCGGGCTATCCATAAAGTTAAAGCCACGAGTGGTTATCTTTTCGGCATAGTGCAGCACGTCGTTTAGGCTTGAACTGCCACCTTTCGCAACGGCTCCTAGGGACTTTTCAAGAATCGTCGAAAGCCCGCCTGCTTTATTGCCCGGCGACGGGTTGTTGTTTAATTCAGCACCATTTATTTCGGTGTAATGTTTCCACCATGTAATACGATCAAGCAGTTTTTGCGCGACGTTTTCATTGATAGAGCGGTCTATCAAAAGATTCTCAGCGCCGTAAATCTCGGGAGTTTCTGCAAGGATCACGCTGCCCCCGTGTTGCACGATAAGATCAGCCGCGTGGCCAAGCGCAGGATTCGCCGTAATCCCTGAATAACCGTCTGAGCCGCCGCACTGCAGTGCCACCACTAGGTGCTTTAGGGGTGCAGGTTCACGCCGCATCTGCCCATGCTGAGCAGCCATCTGCATGATGTGATCGCACGCGGTTTTAATACTGGTGCGAGTGCCTCCCGCATCCTGAATATTAAAGTAAGCAAGCCGCGAGGCGTCTTCTAAGCCTTTTTTTGCGACGAGTGTTTTGACCTGGTTGGTCTCACAGCCCAAACCGATAATGAGTACGAAGGCAAAATTGGGATGCTGGGCATAACCGGCGATGACGCGCTCAAGAAAGGAAAAGCCTTCTGAGTCCGTATTCATGGCACAGCCCGAGCCATGGGTGATTGCGACGACGCCATCGAAGCCCATCTGGCTGAGTTCGTCAGACTGATTGAGTGTGTCTGCCGCTGCTTTCGCTACCGTCGCGGAGCAGTTAACGGTCGACAGAATACCAATGTAGTTACGCGTGCCCACGCTACCATCATCACGTTGAAAACCCTGGAAGGTCCGTGAACTACTTGTGGTGTCTGTTTGCGGGTGAGGCTGAAAATCTTTTAATGAGGAATCGAGTTCTATCATGGTGAGGTTGTGGGTGTGCACATGCTCACCGGGTTCTACATCCTGTGCCGCTATCCCAATAAGTTGGCCATATTTATAAATAGCCTCGCCCTTATTGATGTTAGTTAACGCAACTTTATGACCAGCATCGATATTCTCTTTAGCAAGTGTGCCATTTTTATCAATTGGAAACCCGTTGGGTACCGCTTTCGAGGCTACGCCCACGTTATCCCGCGGGTTGAGCTGAATAATAACTGACGGGGAATTAATGAGATCCATTGTTTACCTCAAACTGGTTATTGAGCTTTCGATACAGGAGCCAAGCGCAAGCTCAAAAGCGGTCATTGTAGATGCACTCTAACAAGCAGGCCGCGTACGTCGATTAGACTATCGTCCTATATAATGGTCATTGAATGCAATGTTCATTTGCTCTAGATTGCTTTCATGTGTTGAGCACGCAATGGCTTCATAAGTTAAATCATAGAAATAATAAAGCCTGCTAATTTTTAATAAGAATCGGAGTGACCAATGGCTTCAATAATGAAAAATGTACGCTTTTTAGGAATTGCCTTGTGCGTCGGCGGGGTGTTTGGAAGTGCTTCTGCAGTGAATGCTGCTACTACGCTGCGCTTAGCCCATACATTTAATCCAGGTGAGGCAAGCTACGAGCTTTTTTCAAAGCTCCCCCAGCTAGTTGAAGAACGCACTGGTGGTGAAGTGCGCGTTCAGGTCTTTCCGAGCGAACAGTTAGGATCTGAAGTGCAGTTGCTACAGCAAGCGAGTAATGGTTCTGTAGATATAGTCGTTCCAGGGTATTCAGGAGCCAGTACGTTAGTTCCCGCACTCGAAATTTCGAACGCACCTTTCATGTTCCAAAGCTGGGACGAGGCGCGGCATATTTTAGAAGGGGAAGCTTATCAACCCATTTTTGAAGAGCTAGATGAGCAATACGGTTTACAGCCTTTAGCAAAATCTTGGTACTGGGGGTGGCGTAACTTTACCTTCAAAGGGGCTGACGTTAATTCCCTTGAAGATATGGCAGGCTTAAAAATTCGCGTGCCCGAGTCTCCAGCATGGGTAGAAATGATTAGTGCTTTTGGCGCGTCCGCAACGCCTATTCCGTTTAGTGAGGTTTATTTGGCGCTTCAGCAGGGTACCGTCGATGGTCAGGAAAACCCTATCCCCACGATCTATGCGCGCAAGTTCTTCGAAGTTCAAGACCAGCTTGTCATGAGCCGCCACATGCTTCAAAGCCAGGTGGTTCTGATCAACAGCAATCGCTTCAACTCGCTCGACAGTGACCAGCAAGAAGCGCTCAAGGACATCATGGCCGAGCTAGCCGATGAAAACTACGCCATGCAGAGCGCGCGTGAGGAAGAAATGCTTCAAAGCATGAAGGACTCGGGTCTGATTGACGTGGTGGACAATATCGACCGCGCGCCTTTCGAGCAAGCCGCACAAAGTGCTCACGACAACTTAACAAGCCGCTGGGGCGAAGAGCATTTTCAGCGCGTATTGGATGCTGTCGAAAGCTACCGCCAGCAGGACTGATTCCGTACAGCCCCGTCTCGTAAAAAGGCGGGGACTGTAAACTCTAAAGGCATTGCTATGAAATCAGTGTTACTGCGTCTTGATTCGCAACTTTTAACGGTGGAAAAGTGGGTTGCGGGTTCGCTGCTAGGCGCGATGGCCTTGTTGCTCGTCGCTGGGGTGTTCTTTCGCTATGTGGTAGGGACGCCGTTTGTTTGGAGTGAAAGCGTCTCAAGGCTCTTGATCGTATGGCTTACGTTCATCGGAAGTAGCATCGCTTTTGCCGAGAAAAAGCATATTACCGTGGACTCAATTCTTTACTTCCTTCCGAGTATAGCGAGACCAGTGATCAGGGTGTGCATCTTTGCTCTGGTGGCGGTAACGCTTGGTTACATGACCTATCTAGGCTACCTCTACTGCCTGAGCGTTTCTCGTAACACGTCGCCCATGCTGGGTATTTCACTCGCCTATTTCTCGATGGCCATGCCGATCACCTTTTTTATTGGGCTTTTACACATCTTCGTTAACGTCTTTCTCAAGCGTGACTTTCTGGTCTTCGAATCAGCGTTAGATGAAATATAGGTTCCTACTATGCTAGCTGCGATCGTTCTACTTCTATTTGTGCTGATTTTATTAGGAATGCCGATTGCCGTCGCCATGATGGGGGCGTCCATTATCGCGATCCTGGCGCTGGATATTCCTATGAATGTCTTGGCTCAGCGTGTTTCCTCGGGTGTCGAGTCGTTCCCCTTACTGGCTATTCCGCTATTCATGCTGGCAGGAGGCATAATGAATAAGAGTGGCATCAGCGAGCGGCTTTTCGGTTTTTGTCGGGCGCTGGTCGGTCATTTGCGAGGTGGTCTGGCTCACGTGAACGTCTTGTCGAGCGTCCTGATGGCTGGTATATCCGGCTCGTCGCTCGCCGACTGCGCGGCCACGACTCGCGTGATGGTACCGCAAATGGAAAAGCATGGTTACGATCGTGGGTTTTCGGTCGCGCTCACCACGTCTTCCGCTACGCTCTCCCCGATCATTCCACCGTCGATCTTGATGGTGGTCTACGGTTGGCAGGCCAATATTTCGATTGGAGATCTGTTTCTTGCAGGTATTTTGCCTGGGCTATTAATCGCTTTTTGCCTAACACTTTTGATTACGCTGATCAGTATGATCAAGCAGTACCCTAAGGATGAGCGCTTCAACAAGAAAAGGCTCTATTCCAGTGCCAAAACCGCCGCTTGGGCCCTGTTGATGCCTATCATCATTATCGTGGGGTTCAGGTTGGGCGTGTTTACCGTCACTGAAGTAGCCGCCATTGCTGTTGCATACTCCTTCTTGGTGGGCAAGTACGTCTACAAGTCACTGGACTGGCGTGATATGGGCGAGTTGCTGGTTTCAACAGCACGAGAAGCAGCGTCCATTCTGATCATCATCGCCGCTTCGGCGCCCTTGGCATGGTCATTGAGTATTTTGCAGGCACCTCAGGAGGTCGTTGGCTGGATCACTGGCCTTACAGATAATCCTTGGGCGGTGCTTCTTCTATTGAATGTCGCGCTTCTGGCGATTGGAATGTTCATGGAAACCATCGCGATCATTATCGTATTAGTACCCATTCTAATTCCTTTGCTGAATTCCCTGGATATCAATCTGGTCCATTTCGGCATCATCATGCTCTTCAATCTTCTTATCGGCCAGATTACCCCACCGCTGGGTGTTCTGATGTTTGTCAGCTGCAATATCGCCAAATTGGGCACCATGCAGTTTCTGCGGTCGTCGGCACCTTTCTTTCTTACCTTGTTAATCGCCTTGCTGCTGGTGACTTACGTGCCCTGGCTATCACTTGCGTTAATTCGTTGAGGTCCATATGCAAAATAATATTCATGTTGTTCAGATTCGTTCCGAGAATGGCACCGTCATTGCTGCGCAAGTGAAAGGAGAAAAGTTACAGCTGCTTTCGGCATCGCTTTATGACCTAGCGCTTCGGGCGGCCAATGAAGGCCGTGCATTAAGCGACGTGGTGGAGGCCTCTGCCACTGACGAGGCGCTCAATTATAACGATATGATCGAAGCTGGCCGATTGCTATCCCCGATCACCCATCCGGACCCCGCCCATCTGCTGCTTACCGGTACTGGGCTTACGCATCTGGGCAGCGCGGCGCCACGCCATAAAATGCATGGCAAAGAGGGAGAAATGAGCAATAGCGAAGAAGCCATCACCGACACTCAGCGCATCTTCGAGTGGGGGGTGGAAAGTGGCAAGCCCGCAGGCGGGGGCCCTGGCGTACAGCCCGAGTGGTTCTACAAAGGAACGGGCCATACGCTTCGCGCGCCGTACCAGGATATTCAAATGCCCGCCTTCGCACTCGACGGTGGCGAAGAAGCCGAACTGGCGGGCATTTATATCGTTAATGCGCAAGGGCAGGTATTCCGGATCGGCTATGCGTTGAGCAACGAGTTTTCCGATCACGTCACGGAAAAACAGAATTACCTTTATTTGGCGCATTCTAAACTTCGTGATGCCAGCATCGGCCCCGAGATCGTCATCGGTAAGCTGCCCGAAGAAGTCCGTGGTAACGTTTCGATTCACCGTAACGGCTCGGTCGTATGGCAGCACGATTTTGCAAGTGGCGAACAACATATGTGCCACTCGATCGAAAACCTTGAGCACCACCACTTCAAGTACGCAACGTTTTGCGTTCCCGGACAACTCCACGTGCATTTCTTCGGCGCCGCGGTTCTAAGCTTCGCCGACGCCGTGAAACTCCAGGACGGTGACGAAATGCGCATTGAGTGCGATCTAATGACAAAACCATTGATCAACCGTATCAAAGTGATGCCGGACGAGAGCGTTGGTGTAACGGCCTTGTGAAAGGAAAACGGAACGGCTGAGTAACGAAGTACGATCATCTTGATTAACAATGGTAGGAATGACGCTATGAGTTCACTTAAAGGTCAGTCGCTGATCGGCCAGCATTGGATAGACGGCACGCGAAAGGAGATTCGTGCCATCAACCCGGCAACGGGTGAAACGCTGGATCCTCCCTACAAGGGTTGCTGTGAGGCAGACGTGGAAAAGGCCAGTGAGCTGGCAAGTTCGGCCTTCGATAGCTACCGAGAAACCTCGCTTGAAGAGCGGGCGACATTTCTGGAGACCATCGCCAGCGAAATCGAGGCGCTGGATGAGGCGCTGATCGAGCGCGCCATGGCTGAAAGTGGTCTACCGCAGACCCGCCTGGAAGGCGAGCGTGGGCGCACCTGCGGCCAGCTGCGCCTATTCGCCGATGTAGTTCGCTCGGGGGAGTGGCTTGATGTGCGTATCGATCCTTCACTGCCGGACCGTCAGCCGCTGCCCCGCGCCGACCTTCGTCAGCGGCACATCGCAGTGGGGCCCGTTGCGGTATTCGGGGCAAGCAACTTTCCGTTGGCCTTTAGCGTGGCGGGCGGCGATACCGCCTCGGCCTTGGCGGCCGGGTGCCCCGTGATCGTCAAGGCTCACTCCGCGCACCCCGGTACCTCGGAGCTTGTGGGCCAGGCCGTACAGAAAGCGGTTTCCCGGTGCCGGCTTCCGGAAGGCGTCTTCTCCTTGCTGTTTGGATCGGGGCGGGAAGTCGGCCAGGCCTTGGTCGCCCATCCTAACATTCAGGCCGTAGGGTTTACGGGCTCTCGGTCAGGTGGCATGGCGCTGTTGGCGACCGCCCAGTCAAGGCCTCAGCCTATTCCCATTTACGCGGAAATGAGTTCGATCAATCCGGTGTTCGTACTTCCAGAAGCGCTCAGCGCTCGTGCCAAGGCGCTGGGTGAGGGATTTATCGGCTCGCTCAATATGGGGGCCGGTCAGTTCTGTACCAACCCGGGGCTGGTCGTCGTGGTGAAAGGCGATGGCTTGGATACGTTTATTGAAGCGGCAGGTATCGCTGTGAACGAAAGCTCCTCCCAAACAATGCTGACGCCGGGGATCCATCAGGCCTATGAGCAGGGGGTATCGCAACTAAGCGATAACGCCCAGGAAATCGCGCGTGGCGCGCCAGGTAGGGACGGCTATCAATGTCAGACGGCACTTTACACCACCCCAGCGGCTGATTTCCTAAGCAGCAGGGCGTTACAGGAAGAAGTATTCGGCGCCGCTTCCTTGATTATCGAATGCAGCGACGAAAGCGAAATGCTAAGTGTCGCTAAACAGCTCGAAGGGCAGCTGACGGCCACCTTACAGATGGATGAAGGTGACATGGAAGCTGCTCGTGCCCTGTTACCCACGCTCGAGCGGAAAGTCGGGCGCATCCTGGTAAACGGCTGGCCTACCGGTGTCGAGGTGTGCCATGCAATGGTTCATGGCGGCCCGTTCCCGGCCACGTCGGATACGCGTACCACCTCAGTGGGTAGCGCGGCTATTCATCGTTTCTTGCGGCCGGTTTGTTATCAAGATCTCCCCATGGCTTTGCTACCGGAGGCTCTGAAAGACAACAACCCTCTGAAAATAAACCGCTTAGTGAACGGTCAGCGTGAACAAACCAATTTCTAAAGGCATGAGTGGCCAAAAAATCATCAATAAACTATTGTCATGTAGGTATGCTGTATGACACCTTTAAGCAAGATGCATATTTGGTTTCAAGCAAAACAATAATGAGAAATGAAAATGCCCTACATCATCAACTACTTAACAAAAATTCAGTTCGGTGAGAATGCAATTGCGGAGCTAGCGAATGAGCTGCAGTTGCTTAAGGTGAAAAGGCCTTTATTTGTGACTGATAAGGGGCTGAGTAGTACTCCTCTTATTACGCAGGTGATTGAATCTGCAGAGCTTTCTGAAGAGTTTAATGAAAAAGCCTGCGTTTTCGATGGCACGCCTTCCAATCCTACTGAAGCTGCTGTAGAGCAAGCCCTGTCTTTCCTACGAGAAAACCAGTGTGATGGCATCGTAGCCGTGGGCGGTGGCTCCAGCATTGATTTGGCTAAAGCGGTCGCTTTACTTTTTAACCACCCCGCTCCATTACGCCAGTACGCGGCGATTGAGGGTGGGGTCGCTAAGATCAATGCCGATGTGCTGCCGCTGATTGCGGTACCCACCACCGCGGGGACGGGCAGTGAGGTGGGGCGAGCTTCCCTGATTACTATGAACGATGAGCGGAAACTGGGTTTTCTTTCTCCGTATCTGATTCCTTCAGTTGCTATCTGCGACCCACGTTTAACACTCGGTTTACCGCCGTTTCTAACTGCCGCAACGGGCATGGATGCTATCGCTCACTGCGTTGAAACCTTTTTAAGCCCTAAAGTGAACCCTCCTGCTGAAGCGATTGCATTGGACGGCCTGAGGCGCGCAAGTGCCTATCTGGTCGAGGCGGTTGAAAACGGCACTAACTTAACCGCTAGAAATGAAATGATGATGGCGGCTCTGGAAGGTGCCATGGCGTTTCAGAAAGGGTTGGGGGCGGTTCACTCTCTATCCCATGCATTAGGCGGGCTGCATGAGCTAAAACTTCACCACGGCACGCTCAATGCCGTGCTAATGCCGACTGTTCTCAGGTTTAACCAGCGTGATTGCGAGGAAAAATTTGCTCGCCTCAAAGACGCGATGGGGCTTGCTCAGGGGGACGATTTAGCCGAAGCGTTTGTAAAGCTCAATGCTAAGTTGGGAATGCCTTCCAGCCTGAGTGAAATGGGCGTTAGAGAAGAACATTTAGACCAAGTGGCACAGTGGGCATTGGAAGACCACTCTACGGCTACCAACCCACGTGCACCTTCCAGAGAAGACTTTTTCAAGATGCTTAATGAGGCTTTCTAAAAGATAAGGTTTATCGACTTAATAGAAATAAAGGAAGTTTTTGGCAGGATCGCAATAAAGGATGGAACCCGGCAGTTTCAAAAAACCATAATCGAATCCAGGCAGTTAACGACTAAAGGAAAGTGGATATGACAATTACAAACCATTCTCTCAAGATCAAGACACTCCTCGCTTCCAGCGTAGCGGCAGCGGTTCTGGTGGCCTCTGGCGCAGCCCTTGCGGATTATCCAGAACGTCCTATTACGCTGATTGTGCCCTGGGCTGCGGGCGGCGGTACTGATGCGACAGCGCGTACTATCGCCCGTGCACTGGAAGAGGAGCTGGACCAGAACGTTAACGTTGTTAACCGCACCGGGGGCAGTGGCGTTGTTGGTCATACTGCCATGGTTAATGCCAAGCCGGATGGCTATACGCTTGGCCTGGCGACCGGTGAAGTGAACATGATGCATTGGCAGGGTTTAACCAACCTTACCTATGAAGATTTTACCCCGATTGCGCAAATCAACTATGACTTCCCCGGCATACAGGTCGCCGCAGACTCCCCTTATGCAAGCCTTGAAGAACTTCTCGACGCTATACGTACTGAGCCTAAAGGCACGTTTACTGCCTCAGGTACCGGTCAAGGCGGTGTTTGGCACTTAGCCTTTGCGGGTTTTTTGATGGATCAGAATATTCCCGCCGACCAGGTTACCTGGATTCCTAGTGAAGGTGCGGCGCCAGCGATGGTAGAGCTGGTATCTGGGGGTATTGATATCGTACCAAGCTCTGTGCCTGAAGCCCGCTCAATGATGGAAGCCGGTCGGGTTAAAAGCTTTGCGGTCATGTCGCCTGAGCGTATACCCAGTTTTCCTGATACTCCCACTACCAACGAGTTAATCGACAGTAGCTATCAAGTGGGCGAGTGGCGAGGTATCGCCGGTCCTAAAGGTATGGACCCTGAGATAGTGGCAACGCTTGAAGCAGCATTAGAAGCTGCTTACAACAGCGATACCTATCAAGAGTTTATGGATCAGCAAGGCTTTGGCACCGAATGGCGTAACGCGGAAGAGTTCGGGCAGCTGATGCAAGAGATGGACAGCGTCTTTGGTGAAATTGTTGAACAGGTTGGCTTAGCTAACTGAGGCACGACTTGGTAGGCGGTTTCTCACAACAGGATCTGTTGTAGAAACCGCCACTACTTAACCATTTCCTGATTTGCCTCGTTTATACGACCCTTGCTTTCCTCCTTTCTCACCGGGAGGAGTGTGTCTTAAACAGGCCGTATTCGCGCTATGGCATAGACGAAGACGTAGCGTTCAAGAAGCCAGCGCTTATAAAACTTGGTCAGTCAATGATGTAGGTGATCTTCAGTCAGTGGTTTTCATTTGCCTTCCAAAGGAGTCAATGCATGCAATTGCCCACTAATCCCTTTAAAAACATGCTGGTCAAGCACGAACCCATGTGGGGTTGCTGGGCTGGCTTTGCGACGGGGTATGCCGCTGAAATAATCGCTAACACCGGGTTCGACTGGCTGCTAATCGATGGTGAGCATGCCCCGAATACGGTACCCACTATTTTGGCCCAACTGCAGGCCGTGGCACCTTACTCATCTGCCCCCGTTGTGCGTAGCGTTAATCATGACCCTGCGTTGATCAAGCAGTTACTGGATATAGGTACGCAAACATTGATGGTGCCGATGGTGGAAAGTGCTGAGCAAGCGGCCGCCTTGGTACGGGCAACGCGGTACCCGCCGCGTGGCATACGCGGTGTGGGCGGTGGGCTGGTGCGTGCAACCCGATGGGATGGCGTGGATGACTACCTGAACAAGGCGCATGAGTCGCTTTGTCTGATTGTCCAGATTGAGTCACCTAAAGGTGTTGAGCAGGCAGAAGCCATTGCCGCCACTGACGGCGTCGATGCGGTTTTTGTTGGTCCGGCAGATCTTTCGGTGGGAATGGGGTATCCCGGCAATCCTGGCCACCCCGATGTCCAGAGCGCGATACAGAAAGTGATTAACACAGTTCATGCGGCAGGCAAGCCGGTAGGGATTTTGGCGCCGTTAGAGGAGGATGCACGTCGCTACCAGGCGTTAGGCTGCCAATTTATTGCGGTGGGTATTGATATCAGCCTGCTCCGTCAGGGAGCGCTGGCAACGCTTGCCCGCTATAAAGAGCTGCCACCTCAGCCGTCAACCAGAACGTACTGATATAAGGCGCTTTAAGCCATCTTAGCCACTATAAAACGTAGGTAAGCAATTACCAGAGGAAGTAAACATGATAATTACAAACCGTTCTCTTAAGACGCTCTGTATTTCAAGTTTAGCGGCAGTTGTTATGGTGGCCTCTGGCTCAGCTCTGGCGGATTATCCAGAACGCCCCATTACGCTGATTGTGCCTTGGGCAGCAGGTGGCGGTACTGATGCAACAGCGCGCACCATTGCCCGCGCCTTGGAGGAGGAGTTGGGACAGAACGTCAACGTGGTGAATCGTACCGGCGGCAGCGGCGTGGTTGGGCATACCGCCATACTTAACGCAGCACCTGACGGCTACACGCTCGGCTTAGCCACTGTTGAAGTTAACACTATGCATTGGCAAGGCTTGACAGAGCTTACCTACGAAGACTTCACGCCCATCGCGCAAATCAACTACGACTCCCCGGGTCTCCAGGTCGCCGCTGATTCTTCATACGAGAGTCTGGATGCGTTGCTGGAGGTTGTTCGTACTGAGCCGAAAGGCAGCTTTACCGCTTCGGGAACCGGGCAGGGGGGTATCTGGCATCTGGCCTTTACGGGCTTTTTGATGGACCAGGACATTCCTGCCGATCAGGTTATCTGGATCCCCAGCGAAGGTTCGGCGCCCGCGATGACGGAGCTGGCGTCTGGTGGGATCGATATTGTATCTACGTCGGTGCCTGAGGCTCGTTCGATGATGGATGCAGGGCGTGTAAAAAGCTTTGCCGTCATGGCTGCAGAGCGTCTTTCAGCCTTCCCCGATATTCCTACCGCCAACGAGCTTGTGGGTAGTGACTACCAAGTAGGTGCGTGGCGAGGCATCGTTGGTCCCCAATGGATGGACCCAGAGGTTGTCGCAACGCTTGAGTCAGCTCTCGAGGCTGCTTATCAAAGCGATACGTACCAGGATTTCATGACACAGAGAGGGTTTGGAACCGAGTGGCGCAATGCGGAAGAATTTGGCCAAATGATGGAAGAGATGGACGGTATTCTCGGTGAAATTGTTGAACAAGTTGGCTTGGCTAACTAAGGAATGACAATGAGAGATGTTTTCGCCGGCCTAGGATTTATGATTGCAGGGGTTGTGACGATTATCACAGCCCAGCAATTTCCTACTCTACCCAGCCTTCAGTATGGGCCTTCTCTGTTCCCCTCTCTCGTTGGAGGGGGATTTTGCATCGGCGGCGCGGTACTTACCTTAAATGCGCTATGGCAGAGACGAAAAGCGGCTGCTCAAGAAATACAGGATGATCCGACATTCGCTACCCCGCCGTCTGAAAAAATAAGCTGGGCGATGGTGCTGCCCCCCATAGCGATCGTTTTTTATATCCTGGCAAGCGATTACCTGGGGGCAATGCTTACCATAATGATCATTATGTTTTTGCTCATGTTATTGAGAAAAACAAGGGTTTACGTGGCTCTGGTAACCTCGGTGGTTATGTCATCCGCCATTTACTTTATTTTCTCGCACTATTTGCTTATCCCATTGCCGCAAGGGATTTTATTAGGGGGTAGCCTGCCATGGATATCTTGATGAATGGAGTGGGGCTGGTTTTAAATGTTGATACCATCTTGGTTATCTTGGCAGCTTCATTATTCGGCATATTTGTTGGTGCCGTGCCTGGGCTTACGGCAACAATGGCTGTCGCACTATTAGTCCCTTTAACCTTCTATATGGACACTATTCCCGCTATTGCTGCCATTGTAACCACATCGGCCATGGCAATATTTGCGGGAGATATTCCCGGTACGTATCTCAATATACCAGGCACACCTGCCTCTGCTGCCTATGTAGGTGAATCACATGCGTTAGCGAAAAAGGGCAGGGCAAGGGAAGCACTGGGTATTAATCTGGTCTGCTCCGTTTTTGGCGGTATTTTTGGCACCATCATTTTGATTGTCGTTGCTCAGTCACTTGCGGAAGTAGCGCTCAAGTTCAGTGCGTTTGAATACTTTTGGCTCGCGGTATTGGGGCTAAGCTGCTCAATTTTTATTTCTGTAGGCTCTAGAACAAAAGCATTTCTGTCACTGCTGTTTGGCGTCCTGCTATCAACGGTAGGGCTAGATATGATGAGTGGTGCTCCTCGCTTCACATTTGGAGTGCCCGATCTTATGGCTGGCGTTAACTTCATACCCGTTATGATCGGTATGTTTGCCCTCAATGAACTGATGAGTTACTACGGATCAAAATCCGAGAACAAAACCATCAGCGTTGTTGATAAGGATAGTGTTTTCCACAATGTGCCGAGACACATTAAACGTTATTGGCGCAATATGGTGCGTGGCAGCTCAATCGGCACAATGATTGGCGCGCTACCCGGTGCGGGTGCGGATATCGCCGCCTGGATCTCTTATGGTGTGGGAAAAGGCAGGTCAAAAGACAGTTCCAAATATGGTACCGGTAATATCGAGGGCATTGTCGATGCCAGCTCGGCCAATAATTCCGGGATCAGTGGCGCATGGGTGCCCGCTCTGGTCTTCGGGATTCCCGGCGACTCCATTACCGCTATCGTGATTGGCGTTTTATATATGAAGGGGATGAACCCCGGCCCCACCATTTTTATGGATGGGAGTGGCCTAATCTATGCACTTTTCATTGTGTTTATATTGGCTAATTTGATGATGCTACCTGTTGGATATATAGCCATTAGATTGTCAAAACTTTTCATCCTTACACCCAGTCGAGTATTGATGCCCATTATATTGTGCTTTTGCATTGTGGGTGCTTTCGCTATCAACAATAGCGTTGTGGATATCTGGTTAATGCTCATCGTTGGCTTAGTGGCCTATTTGCTTGCCGTCAATGACTTCCCTATGGCGCCCGCCATACTCGGTTTGGTACTGGGCTCCGTTGTTGAAAACAACTTTATGAGCGCCATGTTGCGAACCGGTGGCGACCTGACCAGCTTCTTTGCAAGGCCCATCAGTGCCGGGCTTGGCATTGCGGTCATCTTGCTGTGGTGCTCACCTTTGTTGATTAAAGCCTATCGCTATCAGAAGCGTAAATCTGAAAGGGCATCAGCATGATCTGCATTAATAAAGCACGGGGTAGCTTGCTGAAAACTTCCTCATAAACGCTTGTTTACGCCGCCATCGTGCTTGCCGGAAACCGTGGTGGCGTACGTTCAATATTTCCCAAGCCTTGGTGCATGGCAAACCCTGATACTTAAGCGTGCTTCCATAGCCTGCTTAATCGCCTACTACTCTTTGACTATGCTCAAGGCAGCATAACTCCGTGATGTAAAGGCATTAATTTATTCTCGGTCTGGGGCAACTTTAGTCTCACCTAACAATGTCTGGCCTCTTCGGCTATGTCCCATAAATCAGGCTTTATCCCTCGTTTGATAACTAAAATGATATTGATTTTAGAGGGTTCATATATTTGTTGGTTATCAATTAGCTGCTTATAGTGCGTTTGCTTTGTATAGCTGCGATATATCGCAGCATGAATAACGACAAACCTTAGGAAAACGCCATGTTAGAAACCACTCAAACATTGGGGGCTTCTACCCTTGCCCTGATGCTGATAGCAGCTTCTGCCATCGTTATTTTGTTGGTATTGATCATCAGGGTACGTCTTCATCCATTTTTCGCGCTGGTGATCGTGAGTATTGGTACTGCGCTAGCGACGGGTATCACAGGGGAAGATTTAGTTCCAACGCTCTTGGGTGGTTTTGGTAACACCTTAGGCAATGTTGCGCTATTGATTGGCTTTGGTGCAGTACTGGGGCGAATCGTTGCTGTCTCAGGGGGCGCCCAGGTATTATCAGATACCTTGATTCGTTTATTCGGCCATAGCCGAGCACCCTTGGGCTTATCAATTGCGTGCTTGCTATTTGGCTTCCCCATCTTTCTTGATGCGGCTTTCGTCGTCATGCTGCCGGTTATTTATTCCGTGGCAAGAGAGCTTAAAGCATCGCTATTGCTATACGGCTTACCGGCGGCAGGTGCCTTTTTGGTCATGCATGCGCTGGTACCGCCACATCCAGGGCCGGTAGCCGCGGCAGTTTTCCTTCAGGTTGATATTGGGAAAGTACTGTTTATTGCGCTGCTGGTCGGTTTGCCTACCTGGTATTTGATGGGCTACCGTCTATCGCTTGTACTCGCTAACCGTATGCCGTTTCAACCCGTCCCCAGCCTGATGGGCGAAAGTAATGAAGAGATGCCCGTCGATAAACGCCCGGCATTTCGTACCGTACTTTTAGTGTTGTTATTGCCACTCGTACTCATCTTCCTCAATACCGGTCTTACAACGCTGTCTGAAGGTGGAGTCGTTGATGCTGAAAACCCGATCTTGCAAGGCTTGATATTGATCGGTGAAACACCGATTGCCATGTTGATCAGCACATGTGTCGCGATGTGGTTGCTGGTCATTAGATCGTCAGCGCGCAAGGCCATTGGCTCTATTAATGAAACCGTTGAAAAAGCGCTTTCGCCCGTTTGCAGCATTATTCTTATTACCGGTGCTGGGGGAATGTTCGGTGGCGTACTAACCGCGAGCGGTATCGGTGATGCGTTAGCGGCGAGCCTTCAAAACTATGGCTTGCCTATTATCCTGGCAGGCTACGTCATCGCTTCGGTCATCCGTATTGCGCAGGGCTCTGCGACCGTCGCAGGAACTACTGCTGCGGGCATCATGGCCCCCGTCGTGTTGGCTGACCCTTCTCTTTCAGGATTAGCGACAGCCTGTATTGCGGTGGCAATCGTTGCTGGCGCAATCGGCTACTCCCATGTCAACGATTCAGGGTTCTGGTTAGTGGGGCGTTTTCTAGGTGTCGATACTAAAACCATGCTTAAAACCTGGACGGTGATTTCGATTGGCATATCACTAATGGCCTTCGGCTTATCCTGGCTGGTATTCACTCTGGTTTAACTAATCATCTGATTCAGGTCGTGTGTTTTTACGGTAACGACAAAAGACTTAGTGACTGGCAACGAGTGGTAAAGGAGAGATAATGAGCGATGCATCTAAAGAAAATAAACCTTATCTACGTTCAGCCCAGTGGTTTGGCACTGCCGACAAGAACGGTTTTATGTACCGCAGCTGGATGAAAAACCAAGGGATTCCCGACCACGAGTTTCAGGGTAAGCCGATCATCGGTATCTGCAATACCTGGTCGGAACTCACGCCCTGCAACGCCCACTTTCGTAAGCTGGCTGAGCATGTGAAGAAAGGGGTATTAGAGGCGGGAGGCTACCCAGTCGAATTTCCGGTGTTCTCCAACGGCGAATCGAACCTGCGCCCCACTGCGATGTTTACCCGCAACCTGGCGAGTATGGATGTAGAAGAAGCTATTCGTGGCAACCCGATTGATGCAGTGGTACTGCTGGTCGGCTGTGATAAAACCACTCCGGCACTATTAATGGGCGCGGCGAGCTGCGATATCCCCACTATCGTGGTCACCGGCGGGCCGATGCTCAACGGTAAGCACAAGGGCAAGGACATCGGTTCGGGCACTGTGGTCTGGCAACTTTCTGAGCAGGTCAAGGCCGGTGAGATTTCGCTGCACGACTTTATGGCCGCTGAGGCGGGCATGTCACGCTCGGCAGGAACCTGTAACACCATGGGTACCGCCTCCACCATGGCTTGCATGGCTGAGTCATTAGGCACTTCGCTACCCCACAACGCCGCGATTCCGGCGGTGGATTCGCGCCGCTACGTGCTCGCCCACCTCTCGGGCAACCGGATTGTCGAGATGGTCAATGAAGACTTGAGACTCTCCAAAATACTAACTAAAGAAGCCTTTGATAACGCCATCCGCACCAACGCCGCCATAGGCGGCTCGACCAACGCCGTGATTCACCTCAAGGCCATCGCCGGGCGGATTGGGGTCGATCTTCAATTAGATGACTGGAGCCGGGTAGGACGTGGTACGCCTACGGTGGTCGATCTGCAGCCTTCAGGGCACTTCTTGATGGAGGAGTTCTACTACGCGGGGGGCCTGCCCGCCGTGCTCAAACGCCTGGGCGAGGCGGATCGCTTACCCTTTAAGGATGCATTAACCGTCAACGGCAAAACCCTGTGGGAAAACGTCAAGGACGCCCCGCTGTATAACGACGAGGTCATCCGCCCGCTGGATAATCCGCTCACCGCAGATGGCGGGATTTGCGTACTGCGTGGCAACCTGGCGCCGAATGGCGCGGTATTAAAGCCCTCCGCGGCAACCGCCGAGTTGATGCAACATCGTGGTCGTGCGGTTGTGTTTGAAGACTTCGACGATTACAAGGCACGCATCAACGACCCGGACCTGGACGTTGAAGCCAACGATATTCTGGTCATGAAGCACTGCGGGCCACGCGGCTATCACGGCATGGCGGAAGTCGGCAATATGGGCCTGCCGCCCAAGATCCTTGCCCAGGGGGTGACCGATATGGTGCGTATCTCCGACGCCCGGATGAGCGGCACCGCCTATGGCACCGTAGTGCTGCATGTGGCCCCGGAAGCCGCGGCGGGTGGTCCGTTAGCCGCGGTACGCAACGGCGATATGATCGAACTCGACTGCGCCAGCGGGCGGCTGCATCTGGATATTAGCGACGCCGAACTTACCGCACGCCTGGCCGAAAGTGACCCGACAGAAGCCTCAACGCTAATCGCAAGTCAGGGCGGCTACCGCCAGCTTTATATCGAGCATGTGCTACAGGCGGATGAGGGCTGTGACTTTGACTTCCTGGTCGGCTGTCGGGGTTCGGAAGTGCCGCGGCACTCACACTAAGTCTAAGTGCTAAGGTCAAGCGCTAAGACCAGGCACAGATAGCTGGCTCCGTTTACCGATGGCTATTTTTCAGTTGAGCATTGTGGGCGATTATTTCGCGCAGAGTGCTCATCAGTACTGCAGCCCCCGGCGAGAGCCGCTGGTGGCGTAAGCTGACCAGACCATAAGGCTGTACGCTGAGCGTTTCACTGAATGGGAGGAGATGAAAGCGCTGAGGGGCGCAAAGCAGGTCCGCCGTTTCGCGTGTGGTCACCGTAATGGTGTTGGATTTATCGACCAGTGCTAAAGATACAAATACATCCGCGGTGTCGACGACCTGACTTGGCGGTGCTACCTGATGATGTAAAAACAGACTATCTACCCGTTGACGCATCAGCGCGCCGGGTGGCTGTAAAGACCACGGGTAGGCGGCCATATCAGTGAGGCTCAGTGGAGTTTTGCCCGCTAGCGGATGCCCTTCTCGACACACAAAGCACAGCTCTTCTTCGCCAATTTCTTCAAATACGAAGCGCTCTACATCCACGCCTGATGGGATACGCGTAATGGCGAAATCCAGCTCACCTTCCAGCAAACGTGGCACCAGCGCTTTGCTGACATCCACATCCACACTGATTTTAAGCCCCGGCCGGTCTCTATGTACCCGCTCGATAGCGCTGGTGAGTAGCGTAACGGCGGGTGCCATGACTGTTCCCACTGCCACGGTGCCCATATTTCCGTCGCGTAAGGCGGTTAACTCCTCACCGGTATGCCGCAATGCCGACAGCACGCTATGCGCGTGGCGAATCATGATTTCGCCATACCAGTTGGGTGTTAAACCACGTGGGTGGCGCTCGAAAAGGCGAATCCCCAGCTTGGCTTCCAGGTCGCTGAGTAGTTTTGAGGCTGCGGGCTGGCTCATGTTGAGTTGGGCAGCGGCACGATGCAGGTTGCGGTGCTCGTCAAGCGCCAAAAATAGCTGAAAATGACGCAACTTTAGTCGAGCGTTGAGAAACCAGTTACTGTCAAGAACGCTCATGGAATAAGCCTTTCAGTGCTTTTGATAACAATAAGTGTATCGGAATTAACGTGTTCCTATATTGGTTAGTTATCTAAGAGCTGTCTAGTGTAGGGCGTGTAGTGGAAAAATTGGTAATGAACCTGGTAGTGAACCGCATACCGCACGAATAACAATAACGATGTTAACAGGAGGAACACCATGCCCTCTCATACAGGTAGCGTTGGCTCAAGATTGTTACTGAGCGCAGGCGTCATCGCGCTGATGACAAACGTAGCCCAGGCCCAAAGTGATAAGGAACCCATGGCGAACAGTAAAGCAGAGAACGCCGTCGAACAATCGACGTTCGGCCAGTTGCCGGACGGCCGTGAGGTGCAAAGCTACCGGCTGACGAACGCCAATGGCGTTGAGCTTCAGGTCATTAATTACGGGGGCACAATCGTATCCCTGAAAGTACCTGACGTAGACGGAAACATTGACGATATCGCGCTGGGTTTTGAATCGCTGGATGGTTATCTGTCTGACACTTACCAGCAAGCTAATCCCTACTTTGGCGCACTCATCGGCCGCTACGGCAACCGTATCGCCGAAGGTCAGTTTGCGCTGGAGGGTGAAACTTACTCGTTAGCCACCAACGATGGTGATAACCACCTGCACGGCGGCGAGCAAGGGTTTGATCGTGTGCTCTGGCAGGCCGAGCCTTTTGAAAATGAGGAAGGGACGGGGCTGGTGTTGAGCTATGTCAGTGAGGATGGCGAAGAGGGCTATCCTGGAGAGCTGACGGTTGAAGTGACGTATACCCTTACCGATCAAAATGAACTGATTGTCGATTACCAGGCCGAGACCGACAAGGCAACGCCCGTCAATCTTACCCAGCACAGTTACTTCAACCTTAAGGGTGAAGGAAACGACTCCATCCTTGATCATCAGCTTATGCTCAATGCCGATGCCTTTACCCCGGTGAGTGAATCATTGATTCCGACGGGCGAGCTGCAGCCTGTTGAAGGCACGCCGTTCGATTTTACCCAGGCCACGTCGATTGGCGAGCGTATTGAGCAAGATAACGATCAACTGCGCTTTGGGCAGGGCTACGACCATAACTTTGTGCTTAACCGAGATAACGCCGAGCAAGGCGATCTGGTGATGGCCGCTAGGGTGTGGGAGCCACAAAGTGGACGGCTGCTGGAAATTGAAACCACTGAGCCAGGTATTCAATTTTATTCGGGGAATTTTTTGGCCGGTGATTTAACGGGCAAAAGTGGCAATGCCTATCCACAGCGCTCTGGCTTTGCACTGGAAACGCAGCATTTTCCCGATTCGCCTAATCAGGATGCCTTTCCCAGCACGGTGCTACAGCCAGGAGAGACCTACCGTTCACGTACCATCTTCCGCTTCTCTGCCCAGGACGATATGGACGCCTAGCCAAGTGCCTGACGAGCAGCAGACAGTGATTGCAGCAATAACATCAATAATAATTGGAACATCAGGAGCACAACAATGAGCATCGTAACCACGTTTACGCGCCTGGCGCTGGGTAGCGCCGTCATGCTGGCCTCGCTGGGTTCTGTGCAGGCACAGGACGACGTGAAGATGGGCTTTATCGTCAAAAAGCCGGAACAAGCCTGGTTTATTAACGAACAGCGCGCCGCTACAGAGGCGGGCGAGGAGCTTGGCTTCCAGGTTGTTCGTCTGGGTGGTGAAGATGGTCAAGAGGTGCTTAGCGCGATTGATAACCTTTACTCACAAGGCGCTCAAGGGTTTGTCATTTGCCCGCCAGATGTACGTCTTGGGCCTGCGATCATGAATCGCGCCGAACAGTACGGCATGAAAGTGGTGACCGTCGATGACCAGTTTGTTAACGCCAGTGGTGAGCCTATGGAAGGCGTACCGCACCTGGGTATGTCCGGCACCAAAATTGGCCAGCAGGTTGGTGAGGCAATTGCCGCCGAGATGGAAGCCCGTGGCTGGGATGTTGAGAACGTAGGTGCGCTGCGTATTACCAATAACGAGCTACCGACTGCCGTTGAACGGACGGATGGAGCGACCCAAGCGCTGCTTGCTTCAGGCTTCCCCGAAGAGAACATCTTCGATGCGCCTCAACAAAGTACGGATACGAGTGGTGCATTTTCCGCTGCATCACCGGTGCTTTCTCAGCGCGGTGATTATGAGCACTGGATAATCTACGCGCTAAATGAAGAGAGTGTGCTGGGGGGCGTTCGGGCGACCGAACAGTACGGCCTGGCCGCTGAGGATGTCATTGGGGTGGGCATCAATGGTTCAGGCGCGGCATTTGCTGAGTTTTCCCGCGACAACCCCACGGGCTTCCACGGCACCGTTGCGGTGAGTTCTACCATGCACGGTCGACAAACGGCTGAAGACCTTTACCGCTGGATCAGCGAAGACCAGGAGCCTCAGGCGATTACAGAAACGTCCGGCACGTTAATGACGCGTGATAACTGGGAAGAAGTGCGCGACGCGCTCGGTCTGTAACTGACTTTTTGTGACGGGCTATTTGGTGGAGTGCTCACGTATGTCTGATCCATATCTTCGCTTTGACAATATCAGTGTTGTATTCCCTGGAGTGCGCGCGCTGTATGGGGTGAGCTTTGCTGCTCATACCGGTCAGGTGCATGCGCTGATGGGCGAAAACGGCGCGGGTAAGTCGACGTTGCTTAAGGTGCTTAGCGGGGTGAACCGCACTGCAGAGGGGGCTCTCTGGATTGATGGACAGCGCCACGTGTTCAGCAACGCCCGTGAAGCATTGCGCGAAGGGATCGCCATTATCTACCAGGAGCTAACGCTCTCGCCCAATATGTCGGTCGCTGAAAACCTGCTGCTGGGCCAGCTGCCTACGCGTCAGGGGTTTGTGAACCGGCGAACGTTGCGGGAAAGGGCGCTGGCGATTCTGGCTGACCTTGGCGAGGGTGACATTCATCCCTCGACCAAGGTGCGTGATCTCTCTATCGGCCAGCAGCAGATGATTGAGATTGGCCGTGCATTGCTGCGTGATGCCCGCGTTATCGCTTTCGATGAACCTACCAGTAGCCTTTCCATTCAGGAAATCCGTCAGCTTAAACGCATCGTCAAACGCCTGCGTGACGAGGGGCGGGTGGTGCTCTACGTGACCCATCGCATGGAAGAAGTGTTTGAGATGTGCGATGCGGTCACTATCTTTCGCGACGGCCAGCATATTCGTACCCACGAAGATATGTCGCAGCTGACGCATGATCTATTGGTTAGCGAGATGGTGGGGCGGGACATCGATGACGTGTACGGCTATCGCGCCCGCGAGCAGGGCGATGTGGTGCTGTCTGTTGACGAGATTCAAGGGCGCGGCCTGAATGCGCCGGTTAGCTTCTCCGTGAAGCGTGGCGAGGTATTTGGCTTGTTTGGCCTGGTAGGCGCCGGTCGCAGTGAGCTATTGCGGCTGGTATGCGGGGTGGAAGCGCCTAAAGCGGGTAGTGTGACGTTCCAGGGCGAATCGCGACGCTTTAAAAGTCCCGCAGAGGCGATTCGTGCCGGTATCGCCATGTGCCCGGAGGACCGTAAATCTCAAGGGATTTTCCCCGTGGCGAGTGTTGCCGACAACCTCAATATCAGCTGTCGGCGGTTTTTTAAGCGCTGGGGTGTTTTCCGTCACCCTGGCCGCGAGCGACGCAATGCTGAAGCCTATATTCAGCAGCTTAGCGTTAAAACCCCCAGCTATCGGGCACCGATAGGCAAGCTATCCGGGGGCAATCAGCAAAAGGTAATTTTGGCCCGCTGGCTCGCGGAAGAGATTGACCTTTTCGTAATGGACGAGCCCACGCGCGGGATTGATGTAGGCGCGCGTAGAGACATTTATAGCCTGCTTTACGACCTGGCCGAGCAGGGGAAAAGCATTGTCGTGATTTCCAGCGACCTTGCCGAAGTTAGCTCCATCTGTGACCGCATCGCAGTGATGCGCGACGGTGAGCTGGTCGACGTGGTGCCAAGAGACGCCGCCACGCCCGAACGACTATTAGGCCTGGCACTACCCGCCTAAGCGGTACCCATTATCGAACACGTTCAGGACACCTGTGATGACATCGAACAAATTAACCCAAGAAGGTGTTGAGCCAACGCGCCCTGCGGGGCGCCAAGGGCTCGTTAAACCGCTGCGCACGCTGTTGGACACCTCTGGGCTGATCGCCGTTTTTATGCTGCTCTTTATCGCCTTGGCGGTGTTTATCCCCGACTTTCTTACCGGGCGAAACATGGTGGGGCTGCTGCTTTCGATCACCCTGATAGGCAGCCTAGCGACCACCATGATGCTGGTGTTGGCGCTGGGCGAGGTGGACCTTTCGGTGGCCTCAATCGTGGCGTTTGCGGGGGTAGTGGCAGCGGTTGTGACCTCTAGCACCGGTAGCGTTTTTATCGGCGTTATAGGTGGCGTTGTTGCCGGGGGCGCGGTGGGGGCCTTTAACGGGTTTGTGATTGCCAGGTTTGGTATTAACTCGCTGATTGCCACGTTGGCAGCGATGGAGTTTGTACGCGGGCTGGCCTATATCACCTCGGGCGGCGACGCGGTGATGATTACCGTGCCGGGTTTCTTTGACCTGGGTAGCGCTTCATTTCTAGGCCTGACGCTGCCGGTGTGGACCATGTTGGCCTGCTTTGTCATCTTCGGTGTGGTGCTCAATATGACCGCCTTCGGACGCAATGTGCTGGCCACGGGCGGTAACTCGGAGGCCGCGTCGCTCGCGGGGGTCAATGTCCGCCGACTCAAGATTATTGTCTTTGGTTTACAAGGCGTTGTTGCGGGCGTAGTGGGCGTGTTACTGGCCTCGCGGATGGGCTTGGGCGATCCCAATACCTCCATGGGGCTAGAGCTTGCGGTGATTTCTGCCTGTGTACTGGGTGGGGTGGCGCTATCGGGCGGCGTTGCCACTATCACCGGTGTAGTCGTCGGCGTACTGATTATGGGTTGCGTGCAGAACGCCATGGGGCTACTCAACGTACCAACGTTCTACCAGTACCTAGTACGTGGGGCAATTCTGCTACTGGCGGTAATGTTTGACCGCTGGAAACAGACGCGACGCCAGCGCGCCTAACGACACTTTTTTCCTGTTTTGTTTCTATCTTTTACCGAATTGTACGGAGAGACGTCCATGTCTGAACGAAAGCCGCCCCTACGCTCTGCCCAGTGGTTTGGAACCGCCGATAAAAACGGCTTTATGTACCGCAGCTGGATGAAAAACCAAGGCATTCCCGACCATGAATTCCAGGGCAAGCCGATTATCGGGATCTGTAATACCTGGTCGGAGCTGACGCCTTGCAACGCTCACTTTCGCAAGCTAGCGGAGCATGTAAAGCAGGGCATACTGGAAGCGGGTGGCTACCCGGTGGAATTCCCGGTCTTCTCCAGCGGTGAATCCAACCTCCGCCCGACCGCAATGTTTACCCGTAACCTTGCCAGCATGGATGTTGAAGAGGCGATTCGTGGTAACCCGATTGATGCAGTGGTGCTGCTGGTAGGTTGTGATAAAACGACCCCAGCGCTGTTAATGGGCGCGGCGAGCTGTGATATTCCCACCATCGTCGTGACCGGCGGCCCCATGCTTAACGGCAAGCACAAAGGCAAGGATATTGGTTCGGGTACCGTGGTCTGGCAGCTTTCTGAGCAGGTCAAAGCGGGCGAGATTTCATTGCACGACTTTATGGCCGCTGAAGCGGGCATGTCACGCTCGGCGGGCACCTGTAACACCATGGGGACCGCGTCTACCATGGCCTGTATGGCGGAATCCCTGGGCACCTCACTACCTCACAATGCGGCAATTCCTGCGGTGGATTCACGCCGTTATGTGCTTGCGCACCTTTCCGGTAACCGCATTGTCGAGATGGTTAATGAAGACTTAAAACTCTCCAAAATTCTTACAAAAGAAGCGTTTGAGAATGCCATTCGTACCAACGCAGCGATTGGCGGCTCCACTAACGCGGTGATCCACCTGAAAGCGATTGCCGGGCGGATGGGGGTAGACCTTAAGCTGGACGATTGGAGCCGGGTGGGGCGCGGTACGCCCACGGTGGTAGATTTACAGCCCTCCGGGCGTTATTTGATGGAAGAGTTCTACTACGCCGGGGGCCTGCCCGCCGTGCTAAAGCGCTTGGGGGATGCCGATCGTCTGCCCTTTAAAGACGCTCTCACCGTTAACGGTAAAACCCTGTGGGAAAACGTCAAGGACGCCCCGCTTTATAACGACGATGTGATTCGTCCGCTGGATAACCCGCTGACCGCAGATGGCGGTATCTGTGTGCTGCGCGGCAATCTTGCACCCAATGGCGCGGTGTTAAAGCCCTCGGCAGCGACCGCCGAACTGATGCAGCACCGTGGTCGTGCCGTCGTGTTTGAAGACTTCGACGATTACAAAGCGCGCATCAATGATCCGGACCTGGACGTTGAAGCCAACGATATCCTGGTGATGAAACACTGCGGGCCTCGCGGTTATCACGGCATGGCCGAAGTCGGCAATATGGGGCTACCGCCCAAGATCCTTGCTCAGGGCGTTACCGATATGGTGCGTATCTCTGATGCGCGCATGAGTGGAACCGCTTATGGCACCGTGGTGCTGCACGTGGCACCCGAAGCTGCTGCGGGTGGCCCCTTGGCCGTGGTGCGTAACGGCGACTGGATTGAATTGGACTGCGCCAGCGGCCGGCTGCACCTGGACGTCAGTGAAGAGGAGATTCAGGCACGTCTCGCCGCGTTTGATGCCACGGCGGCCTCGACCCTTATCGCAAGCCAGGGCGGCTATCGCCAGCTCTATATTGAGCGAGTGCTGCAAGCCGATGAAGGCTGTGACTTTGACTTCCTGATCGGCTGTCGAGGCTCTGACGTGCCGCGTCATTCGCACTGATAAGAATTTCCTGATGATTTTTTAACTATGATCGATGGTGGGAGCGGCCTGGGCAGGGCCTCCTTCCTGAACTTTTTATTGTATTTTGCACATGTTGTCTACGCACTTCCCTCAGCATCCTGTTGCTCAAGATGGATGTTCTGATGCCAGCTGTTGGGAAGGTCTATTGTGTTTGTGGATCAGTCGCTGCCCGTTTTCATTTAAAACCTAAATGACGAAGCCATTAACCGCACCTGGCATGACCAAAGCGGGCTCATGTGCCACAGTTAAACAGTAAACTATTAAATATATTTCATAAAATCAATAGGTTGGCATGCTCTTGTTGAGTTTAAGTTTTTGACTTTATATATGTTTTTTGTTTTTTAGAAAAACCTGGTACGACGTGTGCAGTAATCAGGACAAGAACGCAGCATCAGGATGATGGTTGGTTCTTGGCTAGATGTTCCTTGTTTGATTTATTTTTACGAAGCAACAGAAAGCAGATTACTTAGGAGGCACGACATGAAAATGGAAGCTCTGAAAAAACTAGGTATTTTAGGTGTATCGTTTGGTCTGATCGCAAGCCCTCTTGCGTTTGCTGAAATGGAAAGTGGTACTGAGCAAGAGCCCGTGCCGCAAGAAGAGACGACGCAGGACGAGCAAGGCAGTTTTAATTCGTATGACACTGAGCAGCAAGATCAAGATGTAACCACTGAGTATGAAGAGGAAGAGCAAGAATTCACCTATGAAGAAGAGGAAGAGGAGCAGGAGTACGAAACCACTGATGGCGATGACGACACCCAGTGGTAATTAACCCGCTAATGGAATAACGCTTGCTCTGGCTTACGGATGAGCCACAAAATGCCCCGCCGCCTGCGGGGCATTTTGCGTTTAAAGCCCAAGGCAAAAGTTGTTGCCTTATCGTCTATTGTTAGCATTACTTATCCCTTGGCCCGTTATGACTATAAGGAAGCCTGTATCGTGGTGAACTGGAAAGAGGCGCCGCAGCTTCCTAAAGCGGAAGGGCGAATCGCGGCTATTGATTTGGCGCGAGGCATCGCGATTGGCTTAATGATTGTCAGCCACACGGTTAGTGGGCTGATAGGCATACGTAATGTGCCTGACTGGGGCATGGTACCTATCCATCTATTAACCAAATTTTCCTCATCACTGTTTATTTTGGTATTTGGCATTGCCTTGGCAGTGGCCTTTCTTTCACACACTCAAAGCGATGATTGGCCTAAACGGCGCCTTAAACTATGGCTACGCGCGATTGAAGTGTGGTTCTGGTACAAGGCACTCATTATTATCGAGATGCTTCCGTTTAGTACCCCTGGTGATATTGTCGATACGCTGCTTTATGGGCGCTTTGGGATCTGGGTCGAGATTTTAGGCTTTTATGCCATTGCCCTGCTTTGGGTGCCGCTTATTCTACCGCTATGGGCACGGGCACCTCTTTGGAGCCGGATTGCCACACTGATTGGCTTAACGGCGCTTTCTGCCTGGTTACAAGGGCTTAGCTTTGGCGGTAACGATATCCTGAAAGCCTTACTGGTCGACCACCCAGACCACTATGTCTGGGGGCAGATTAGCCGGGCGCCCCTTATCCTGGTGGGATTATTGGTAGGTGAAGCGCTATTGCGCTGTTACTTTACGGCTCACTTGCGCCGCCGCTTGGTGTTAATACTGCTGGCGGCAGGCGCGTTAATGGTAATGGCGTTTTATGGTCTCGCGTTGGCGGATGAGCGTGTGTATGCCGCCATGATGGCCGTTGCCAATAACACAGGCAAACATCCGCCTGGCCTGGAGTTCATGCTGTTTAGTGTAGGTGGCGCGCTTATTTTGCTCGCATTGGCACTGGCCGGTGGAGCGGCTGCTGCCAGGGCACTTTTGCCGCTCACCGTGGTCGGCAGCGATGCGCTAAAAGCGTTTATTTTTCATATTGTGATGATCTTTCTCGTGCTGCGCTTTTTGCTGCAAGGCGAGGGCATGTATACCTATCCACAGGCGCTGGCGATTAGCGGCGTGTTGATACTGGGCGCCGCCGGGTGGATTTGGGTGACACGTTGGATCGCAGCGCACCGCTAAGAGGACATGGTTTGCAACGACAGCAACAATGGCAACGCTGGCTGCTAGCCATAGTGTGTTTAATGGCACTGCCAGCCTATGCCGACGGTGCTCAAACACAGGAATGTGAGACACAGGCTTTTGAGACGAACTGGTACTACGAGGTCGATAAACAGAGTACATGGCAGGCTGACTTGAATGCCCGAGTCGCCGCTATTGAGGGCATCTTTGAAGGCACGTTAGGGGTGTATGTACAAAACCTGGCCACCGGAGAAGCCTACTCATGGCACGCGGACAGGCCCTGGTATTTGGCCTCGTTGGTAAAAGTGCCTATTGCCGCCCAAGTGCTTGCTGAACGTCAAGCAGGCACGCTGTCGCTGGATGAGCGCTTAACGCTTTCTCGCAGTGACTTTGTGGATGGTGCGGGCCCCGTGATCTGGCACGACCCGGGGACGCCGATCTCGATTCGCTACTTGCTTGAACAGATGGTTACCGTCAGTGATAACACGGCATCCGATATGTTGATTGACCGCGTGGGCCTTGCTGACGTCAGTGCTCGGGCGAGAACAATGATTGCGGATAGTGGAGGCAACCCTGACGATATCGGCCCGATTACCAAACTGGTTGGCGTTCGTCAGGGCGTTTATGGGCAGTTACACCCTGATGCGCGAACGCTGGGCGGCATGGATTTTATCGCCTTGCGCCAGCACCGGTTAAGCCAGCGTGCGGCGGCGCTGGCTCAGCGGCTGGATGTTGACCCCTCCACGCTCAAGCAACCTGACTATGACCACGCGTTCGATGCCTATGAGGCGACCGGTGAAAACGTCGGCACGCTGCGTGCCTACGGCGACCTGTTGGCAAGTGTGTATAAAGAGGCAGCGAGTGGTGGTTTAGGTGCCCAGCCGAGCCAGGCACTTCTGGAGATAATGCAGCGAACAACATCGGGCAGTAATCGACTAACGGCCGGGTTGGGCGACACCATCCGTTTTGCGCATAAAACCGGTACCCAGCATCGGCGTAGTTGCGATGCGGGCATTGCTTCGCACGAAGAGGCTAATGGCCCCTGGGTGATCGTTGCTTGCAGCCGGGGGCCGGTAGCAGTGAATGACCATGAACGTGCGTTGGCGCGAGTAGGCGATGCGTTACGCTATAGCGGTGCGCTTGGGAAACCTTGAGCATGCTGTGTCGCAGGTACACCCGCCGCCAAGCGAGCGTGATAAACTAGCGGCTTCATTTCATTGATACAGGCAGGAGGTTGTTATGGCAAACGCCAGCGCCCGTCATATTTTGGTTAGCAGTGAAGAGCAGTGTTTAGCGCTTAAACAGGAAATCGAAAACGGCCGTGACTTTGCCGATGTCGCCAAGCAGCACTCTAGCTGCCCTTCTGGCCGCCAGGGCGGCGACTTGGGTAGCTTCGGCCCCGGCCAAATGGTGCCTGAGTTCGACAAGGTGGTGTTCAGCGGTGAGTTGGGTCAGGTACACGGCCCGGTGAAAACGCAGTTTGGTTATCACCTGCTCGAAATCACTGACCGCACCTAAACGTTGCGTCTCTATAGCCGTGCAATACGATAAGACGTCTGCACGGCTATTGTCGCTTTGGCATTCGGTCCTGCCTGAAAAGCGCTTATGCTCGGTCACTTTTCAGACAGAATCGCATGTTTAATCTCGCGTTAAATCGCCTCCAGCGTCGTGGCGTTTACGTTGCGGTGTGAGGAGAAAGCCATGAACGACCCTATTATTTCGATTAACGGCCTGAATAAAACCTACGAAGGCGGCTTTCAAGCGCTCTCGCGGGTGGACCTCACCATTCAGCGTGGTGAGATTTTTGCGCTGCTTGGCCCCAATGGGGCAGGTAAAACCACCCTCATCAGCGTGGTATGTGGGCTGGTAAACCCGACCCAGGGCGAGGTGGTGATTGACGGCTTTAATAGCGTTAGCCAGTACCGCCAGGCGCGTGAGCGTATCGGCCTGGTGCCTCAGGAATTGACCAACGAAGCCTTTGAAACGGTGTGGAATACGGTCAGTTTTAGCCGTGGCCTGTTTGGTAAAGCGCCTGCCCCTGCGCACATTGAAAAAGTGCTTAAGTCACTGGCGTTATGGGATAAACGTCATAACCGCTTAATGACCCTTTCCGGCGGAATGAAGCGCCGTGTGCTGATTGCCAAAGCGCTTTCTCACGAGCCGCGCATTCTGTTTTTGGATGAGCCAACGGCGGGGGTCGATGTTGAGCTGCGCCGGGATATGTGGGAAGTGGTTCGCGGGCTGCGCGAAAGTGGCGTCACGATTATTCTCACCACCCACTATATTGAAGAAGCCGAAGAGATGGCCGACCGCATCGGGGTGATTAACCGAGGTGAAATCGTGCTGGTGGAAGAGAAAGCGGCCTTGATGCAAAAGCTGGGCAGCAAGCAGTTAATTCTTCAGCTGCAAACGCCGTTAAAGGCGCTACCTGCCGCTTTTCAGCAAACGGGGTTAAGTCTGGCCGCCGATGGGCATGAGTTGGTGTACAGCTATGATGGCCGTCAGGATGAAGAGGGCCACAAGATATCAGCGCTGTTAGCGAACCTTGAGCGTGAAGGCATCGCCTTTAGAGACCTGCATACACGGCAGAGTTCGCTTGAGGATATTTTCGTCGACCTGGTTAAGGAGCGTGCATGAACCTGTATCCTGTTCGCGCCATTTATATGGCAGAAATGGCGCGTACGCGGCGCACGTTATTGCAAAGCATTGTGTCGCCGGTTATTTCAACCTCGCTCTACTTTGTGGTATTCGGTGCGGCTATCGGTTCGCGTATCAGTGAGATTGGTGGGGTCAGCTACGGCGCCTTTATCGTGCCTGGGCTGATTATGCTCATGCTGTTGACCCAAAGCGTGTCCAACGCCTCTTTCGGGATCTTCTTTCCAAAGTTTTCGGGCAGTATCTATGAAATTTTATCGGCGCCCATCTCCTATCTTGAAATAGTGATTGGCTA
Source organism: Halomonas sp. AOP27-A1-41 (assembly GCF_052378605.1). NCBI lineage: Bacteria > Pseudomonadati > Pseudomonadota > Gammaproteobacteria > Oceanospirillales > Halomonadaceae > Halomonas > Halomonas sp. AOP27-A1-41. The sequence continues at coordinate 54,790 of NZ_JBQSXT010000003.1, read as the reverse complement.
TGTAGGGGCGGCCGCCTCGAAGTCGATTCTATTGGGGCTGATCATTCTTGGGACATCGAGTTTTTTTGTGCCGCTGGAAATTGCGCACCCCTTCTGGATGCTGACGTTTCTAGTGCTCACCGCCGTCACGTTTAGTTTGCTGGGGTTCATTATCGGCATTTGGGCGGATGGCTTCGACAAGCTGCAGCTTGTGCCCTTGCTGATCATTACGCCGCTGACCTTTCTGGGCGGCAGTTTCTACTCGATAGATATGCTGCCCCCTTTCTGGCAGACCGTCACGCTCGCTAACCCCGTGGTGTATCTGGTCAGCGGCTTTCGGTGGAGCTTCTACGGGATTAGCGATGTCAGTGTGGTGGCCAGTGTGGCCATGATCAGCCTGTTTTTACTGGCGAGCCTGGCCACTATTGCGTGGATATTTCGTACCGGCTATCGCCTGAAACCCTAACGCGCAGTATTTTTTTGTATAGCACTTCTTTTTATTGACGCCAGGAGCCAAGGCCCTTATGCCATTACTGCAAAGCATTGTTCACCGCCTGGACCCTTCGCTTGACGGTGAACGCTTAACGCTAACCGCTGCGCCATCGCTTGCCGAAAGTGATGACCCGGCCATGGCAAGCCTGGTGAATACGCTGAACGACACGTATAACACCAAGGCTAAAGGTTGGGGGCGCTTTGCTGAAGAGGGCGAGCAGGCTGGCCCACTAGTTGCCTGGCTGCGCGATTATAGTGCGGGTGCCCAGGACTTTACCCAGCTTTCGACCGCAATTGCTGAGCGCCTGGCGCGTGAGCTACAAGAGCAGCTATCCGTCAGTGGCTATTTGCTACTTGCGCACATGCGCCAGGGGGACACCGAAACGCTGTTTATCGCGTTGGTACATCAGCGTGAAGGTATTGGTATTAACAAAACTCACCAGGCCGTGCCTGCCGCGCAGTTGAATACCAGCCAGCTTACCCTGGCGGCCCGGGTCAATTTAACCCAGTGGCAGAGCGAGTCGCCTGGTGCGCAGTACGTCTCTTTCTTGAAAGATCGTGGCGGTAAAAAGCTTGCCGAAGGCATGGTAGCCCTGTTGGGCATGGAAGAAGGAATTGATGCGCCCGCTGAAACCCGCACGCTGCTCAAGGCCTTCAGCGACTATGTGGAAAAAGAGGATTTCGACGACGAGGCGAGTCGAGAAAAAACCGACACGCTGGTGGACTACGCTAATGAACAGCTTCGCCGTGGCGAGCCAATGACCTTGGAAGAGCTTTCTGGGCTGGTGGACGAACAGCAGCCGAAAGCCTTTTACGACCATATTCGCAACGCCGATTACGGGCTTTCGCCGGAGATTCCCCCCGATAAGCGCACCTTAAGCCAGTTCCGCCGCTTTACCGGCCGAGCGGGCGGTGTCTCGATTAGTTTTGACTCCCACCTGCTGGGCTCAAGCATCGAGTACGACGCCACTCAAGATCGCCTGATTATCAAGCAAGTGCCCAAGCAGTTAAGAGAGCAGCTTACCAAGAAAGATTGAGGTAAGGACGATGCTGTAGCAACCCAGGAGCCCCTTATGCTGAACGCTATTAGTGATTTCTTCCAGCGCACGCTTGCGCAGCCCGAGCAGCGCGAAAATCAAACGCTCACCCTGGAACTGGCCACCGCAGCACTGCTGTGTGAAATCGTCCGCGCCGATTACGACACCACCAATGAAGAGCTTGCCGCGCTGCGTCTTATGCTTACCGAGCGCTACCAGCTCAGCACAAGCGATGTAGAAGAGCTGATGACGTTGGCACAAGCAGAAGTGGATGAGGCCGTCGATCATTACCAGTTTGTGAGCCTAATCAAAGAGCACTATAACTACGACCAGCGCTGCGAGCTGGTGGCGCTGATGTGGCAACTGGCGTGGGCCGACGGCAGCGTTGACCCGCTTGAAGAGCACCGTATTCGGCGGCTGGCCGATTTACTGCATGTTAGCCACAGTGATTTTATTCGCACCAAGCTACAGGTTGAAGTACAGGTTGAAGAGCGCCGAACAGCGCAAGAAGGGCCTGAACGAGGCGGCGTATCTCACTAACATATTAGTTTCCTGCGTTACTGTTCTTCAGGTGCGCTGAGCAGGCCCTCGACCAGGCGATGCAGCTGTTGCTGAAATTGGCCGCCTGGGGAGGGCGGCGTGGGGTCTGCGGTGATCACGATGGTCATATCGCGCTCAGGGACCACGTACAGCGCTTGCCCGCCATAGCCACGCCCGTAGTACACCGCTTCCCCCGCGAGTTCGGTAATAAACCAGCCATACCCATAGCCATCACCCGTCCAGGCAGAGATGCCACGGGGTGTCCATGAAGCCTCTACCCAACCCTCTGGCAATAGCCGCACGCCCTCCATCACGCCGTCGTTACGATAAAGCTCACCCACCTCAATCAACGCGCGTGGCGAAAGTTGCATGTTGTTGCCGCCAAAATAAATGCCTTGCGGGTCACGCGGCCACGCGGGAATCGAAATAGTAAGCGGCTCCCCCAGCAGGCGTTGTGCGAGCACATGCGTGGTTTCACCGCTTGCCTGGGTAAGCGCTGCGGAAAGCAGGTGGCTAGTGCCGGTGGAGTACAGCATCCGCCCGCCGGGTTCATCGACAAATGGGCGAGTAAGGGCATCGTTAACCCAGTTTGAGCTTGCCACCCAAGCACTGTAGTTAGCGCCGGATGTACGCTCAAGCCCCGCCTGCTGAGCCAACAAATGCCCTACGGTAATGTCTTCCACGCGCGGGTCCAGCCCGGCGGGCAATGGCTCATCCAAGAGCGTTACCAATCGCTGCTCGGTGGATTCAATAATGCCCTCTTCAATAGCTGCGCCTGTTATCGCCGCCAGCACCGTTTTGGAAAGTGATTTGATATTGGCAGGCTGCGCAACGCCGGGGCCACCCTGGTGAAGCTCGTGGATAATCTCGCCGTCGTAAGCGACCACAACGCTGTGAAGGCGTGACAGCTTGCCAGCTTCATCATCCATCGCTGCAAACGCAGCAGGCGCGGGTGGGCTGGCGCCAATGCTTTGGCTGACGCCTATCGCTATTGCGCAGCCCATTCCCTGGATAAACCTTCGCATAAGCCTTTTCATAACGCGCCTTCCTGGTTGATGACTTTGTCACCTTGTTATTTAGGATAGCGAGCGTTTAAGAACAAGACATAATGTGTGTCTGAAGTGGAGTAAAGTGTTGTTTTAAAACGAAAATAGTGGTGAGTACGCAAAAAGTTGAAAAGCCTGCTAGGCTTTAATCATTACTGGGCGTAAGCAACCCTTTGATTTCAACCAAAACGCAAACCAGCAAGGAGTGCCAACATGCGTAATATTATCTATATCGTAGGCCTAATCGTCGTTGTACTGTTTATCCTTTCTCTGCTCGGCCTGCGCTAACGCCAGCGACCGCCAGCAGGTTTCTGAACTGACCCTCAATAGTTGGACGGTTGGTTTCTTTAACCAGCGGTCATGGCCTGAGTCCAGTATTGTACGGGGCTCAGGCCTTTTGGTTTCTGCTTGATCCGCTGATGATGGTAGTAGTGGATATAGTCGACAGTACTTCGCGTTAGCTCCCCCCCATCGTGTTGAACCGGTTCATGTGGAAGTGCTCTGCTATTAGGGCGCCGAAAAAGCTCTCCATGGCGGCTTGGCCGCCGCCCCGATTGTCCCCGCCGTGATCAGCAACTGAGCTGCCGATTCATAGCCCACCGCCGTTCGTGACACCAGCTCTGGTACCAGCTCATCGGCGATGGCTTTGATCATGATATCGAGATCGGCCACCTCGTCATGCTGCTCCAGGTAACGGCTAGCATGGTCTTGTAGCCATGCCGGGTGATCGGAAACTGGCGGTACCAAACACGCGGGCATAAGTATCCACGACAGAGGCCATGTGCAGAGCCTTGTAAGTGTCGATGCCTCTGATGATGCCTGGACACGACAGTAACGAGACAGGCAGTGAGTGTCAGGCCCTTCTTGAGCTACATGCATCGACGAGGTGAACCCTCGCCGCCAAGTGTTTCCGGATCACCGACAGGCCCGTGGAAAGATGCACTATCCGGTCGATCTCTGTATCAAAGAGGCGATTAAAGTCGTTGTAGAAAAACAAAACTTAACAAGTATGAGACATTATTAAGGGATGGGCTTAAAAGATATCGTCGTATTACTTTAAAACAGTAAAGCGCACTAAGTCCGGGCCTTGTTATGCTTTTAAAAAGCCTAACAACCCTGTTTCTTTTTTACTTTTACGCGTTACTATTAACATTGTTCGCGTCGATGTTTTTAAATGCTCGAAGATAAAAGAAGGTGGCCCGCGAGTTAACGCATGCGGATAGTTATACTGAAAAAACGCACCGCTCTGGAGCGTTAGAAATGCGCCGCCCAGCGCAACGAAGGCTTCGTGGGCAAGGGCGGGTAATGCAATAGAGAGCGACGGGCTGTGTTGCCACAGCTCACAGTAGCCACACTGGTTGTGCCAGTCTGACAACGTGCTGGAAAGCGCGCGGCCAATGGCCGTGTTGGGTGTCGGGGAGTGTGCGGCAGTGTGCTCGGCGTGTTCACCCGTAGCATGATGATGTTCAGCATCCGCATTGTGGTTATGGTGTTGACTGTGAGTATGCTGGCCATGGTCGTGATGAGTGGCCTGGAACTGAGAAATGAGCGGCCCTGCAAATAACAGACACATGGCTACCCACGCCATCGCTAACGTAACGCGATAGTAGGGTAAGCGTGCTGAGCAAGACAGTGGCATCAAATTCAGCCCTCACGGAGTTAACAAGAAGCGTGATTGTACCAGCCCGGTACTGTGTAACCATAAAATTATCCGTTAACGGTAGATTCCTTAAATCGCTGAGCCTTATGCGACCTATAGCCGCACACTTTATATGAATGATTTTAGAAGATGTTTGTAGCATTTTAATCGTTAGCTTTTTTAAAGATCAATAATCCTTTGCATATGCGTCATGCCGATAAAACACGTTGTTTAATATCTCTTGGGAAATGATAAGCATGTCCTCAAAAAAAACCGATCCAACGCTGCCCCGGCGAAATGGAAAAATTCTCTTTGCGCTATTAATGCGAATGCACTTTTATGTGGGGCTTTTGGTAGGTCCCTTTATCCTGGTGGCCGCCTTAAGCGGTATTGTCTACGTTTTAACACCTTCGGTGGAGTCGTGGCTTTACCGTGATGCTTTAACGGCAAGTACCCAGGATGCACCGCAGCCGCTGGCGCGGCAAATTGAAACGGCGCAGTGGGTGATAGGCCAGGACACGCTACCCGCCGCGGTTCGCCCCGCACCGGATGCGCACAGTACCACGCGTGTTATGTTTGTTGACCCAGCGCTTGGGCCTTCCGAGCATCGGGCTATTTTTATAGACCCGGCAACGCTTGACGTAAAAGGCGACATGACGGTGTATGGCACCAGCGGCATATTGCCGTTTCGCACGGCGCTTGATCAGTTTCACCGTAGTTTGCTGTTAGACGATGTAGGGCGTTTGTACAGCGAACTAGCGGCGTCATGGTTATGGATCATTGCGCTGCTGGGCCTGGTGCTTTGGTTAGCGCGACGTAAAGCGCTTAAAAGCCCAAGCCCGCGTATGGCGGCACGACGCTTGCACGCAACCGTCGGTGTTTTTGCGCTCGTCGGGCTGCTGTTTTTCTCAGCCACGGGGCTTACCTGGTCGCAATGGGCCGGTGGCAATATTGGCGAATTAAGACAGGCGTGGGGCTGGGGTACGCCGAGCGTATCGACCGTGCTTCCCGCGCCAGGGGATGCAGTGAGCCATGATCCCCATGCCCATCACGACATGCATGCCGACCATGGTGTGAGCAGCGCCCCCGAAGCCGGAGATTTTGTAAGCCCGGAAGGATTCGACCAGGCGCTTGCGGCAGCCAGGAGCGCAGGATTACTGGCAGGTAGAATCCAGCTAGAGCCGCCTGCCAGCGAAGGCCGAGCGTGGCGTGTAACTGAAATTGACCGCCGCTGGCCTACTCAGGTAGACCAGATCGCACTGAACCCAAGCGATATGCGTATTCTTGAGCAAACGGATTTTTCAACGTTTCCCTTGGCGGCAAAGCTAACGCGCTGGGGTATTGATTTACATATGGGCGTACTGTTTGGCCTGCTTAACCAGCTGGTGCTGGCGCTATTTGCAGCGGCCCTGGTGTTTCTTATTGTGTGGGGTTATCGGATGTGGTGGCAGCGCGTTAAAAACGCCACGGTGAATAAGGCACAAACCATGACCGCGCTGTTTATCATGCTGGGCTTGCCCGCTCAGTTGGGCCTGCTCGCCATCCTAACGCTTTTAGGGTTCGCCTTACCGGTATTGAGCGGCAGCTTGATCATTATTGCGATTATTGATGCGCTGCGCTGGGCGGCTTCCAGAAAGCCCCGAAGCGTGTAAAAACGCTGATAATAAGCGCAATAGAAAAGGCCTCAGGTCGATACCTGAGGCCTTGGCGCTTGCAAGCAGATTTATTCCCACGCGGGGAAGGGGTCAGGCAACGTTTTCCACATCTCCATGCCTTCCAGTAGCTCGCCTTCGCTGAGCAAGCAGGCATCCAGCGCTTCACGCATGCGGGCTTTATCCAGCCCTTGGCCGATAAACACCAGTTCCTGGCGCATATCCCCAAACGGCTCTTCCCACTTCTCGGTGATGAACTGGCGGTACTCCGGGTCAGTTGGCCAGCGCTCTTCAGGAACCGACTTCCAGAACATACCGGCCATGCCGTGATGGGCGATGCCGCCTGCCTGGCTCCACTGCCCGGCCCACTGGGGGCGGGTGGCCAGCCAGAAAAAACCTTTCGAGCGCAATAAACCCTCGCCAAACCACTCGGAATGCAGCAGGTCGTGAAATTTGGCCGGGTGAAAAGGGCGGCGGGCGTGATAAGCAAAGCTTCCGATGCCGTACTCTTCAGTTTCGGGTACGTGCTCGCCACGCATCTCTTTTAACCAGCCCGGCGCCTGCTGAGCGCGCTCAAAGTCAAACCTGCCAGTATTTAGCACTTTATTAAGCGGCACGCCGCCTTGGCGAATAGGCACCAGCTCGGCATCGGGGTTGAGGGAGTGCAAAATGGCTTTTAGTGCCTCCAGTTCTTTTTCGCTAATTAAATCCGTTTTACTAATCAGCAATACATCGCAGAACTCGATCTGATCCACCAGCAGGTCGGCAACGTTACGTTCATCCTCTTCGCCGAGACTTTCTCCTGCTTCCGCCAGGCTTTGTGCTTCACGGTATTGGGCAAGAAAGTTGGCACTATCGACGACCGTTACCAGCGTATCCAACCGGGCGATATGGGAAAGGCTTTGACCGTCCTCATCCTCAAAGGTAAACGTTTCAGCCACTGGCAAGGGTTCGGAGATGCCGGTCGACTCAATCACCAGATAATCGAATTTTCCTTCCTTTGCCAACTGGTTGACTTCGATAAGCAGGTCTTCGCGCAGCGTGCAGCAAATGCACCCATTGCTCATCTCGACAAGGCGTTCTTCTGAGCGATTAAGCGCTACTTCGCTCTCAAGCGTTGGCTCGCCTGGGCCACCGCGCACCAGCGCGGCGTCGATGTTCACCTCACTCATATCGTTCACAATCACCGCCACACGAAGGCCTTCACGGTTGGCGAGGATATGATTGAGCACGGTGGTTTTACCAGCACCCAGAAAGCCCGACAGCACGGTAACGGGCAGGGGAGAAAACGCAGTCATTACTAGCACGCCTCTAAATGATTTATGTTATGTGATAATATAACAATTAGGAGGCGGTTAGAAAGCGCGCGTTGATTCAGCCAGGAAAAATCTCAGCGCTTGTATTGAGTAGGCCAGTAGCTGCGAAGCACATTTGGCGTTTAAGGCACGCTGTTTGGAGCAGCTAGTTATTACGTTGAAGGCGGAAGAAAGTGGAGGGAAATGCATTGGGCGTAGCGATCTCAAAAGCGCTATGGTGAATTCAGGACATTCAACGCGCGGCAGGTAAACCCCATGGCCCAGACCTTTCAAACGACGGTAGGTAGCCACCACTACCGCTTTAAAAGCCTAGCCGAACTGATGGCCAAAGCGACCCCAGCGCGCTCGGGCGATCGTTTAGCGGGTGTGATCGCCGACAGTGCGGAGGAGCGCGTGGTGGCACAGATGGTGTTGGCGGAACTGCCGTTGACCACCTTCTTGAACGACGCTCTGATCCCCTACGAAGACGATGAAATCACCCGGCTGATTATCGATGAGCATGACGCCGAGGCCTTTGCGCCCCTTCGGCATTTAACGGTAGGGGATTTTCGTAACTGGCTACTCTCGGATCAAGCAACTTCAGAAGTGCTCACCGCCGTTCGCCCAGGTATTACGCCGGAAATGGCCGCGGCGGTCAGTAAACTAATGCGCAATCAGGATCTGATTCTGGTGGGCAGAAAGTGCCGAGTTACCACGGCTTTTCGTAATACCATCGGCCTGCCCGGGCGGCTTTCTACCCGGCTACAGCCCAACCACCCGACGGACGATGTCACCGGCATTGCGGCGAGTATTCTGGATGGCCTGCTCTATGGTAGCGGCGACGCGGTAATCGGGATTAATCCAGCCACCGATAATGTGGCTCAAAGCGTTAAGCTGATGCGCTTAATGGATGACGTGATTCAGAAGTACCAGATTCCCACCCAGTCTTGTGTACTGACCCACGTCACCAATACGTTGGAAGCCATTGAGCAGGGCGCCCCGGTAGACCTGGTGTTTCAGTCGATAGGCGGCACTGAAGCCACCAACCGCAGCTTCGGGTTTGATTTAAGCACGCTTGCTGAAGCCGAAGCGGCTGCCCAGTCGCTTAATCGGGGCACGGTGGGGCGCAACGTCATGTACTTTGAAACTGGCCAGGGCAGTTCGCTCTCCGCGGATGCTCATCATGGGCTTGACCAGCAAACCTGCGAGGCGCGTGCCTATGCAGTGGCGCGCAAATTCAGCCCGTTGTTGGTCAATACGGTGGTGGGATTTATCGGCCCCGAGTACTTGTTCGATGGTAAAGAGATCACCCGGGCCGGGCTTGAGGACCATTTCTGCGGCAAGCTTTTGGGCGTGCCCATGGGCTGTGATGTTTGCTACACCAACCATGCTGAAGCCGACCAGAACGATATGGACAACCTGCTGACCCTGTTGGGCGTAGCGGGCTGCAATTTCGTGATGGGCATTCCGGGGTCTGACGACATTATGCTCAATTATCAGACCACCTCGTTTCACGACGCGCTCTACGCCCGCCGCGTGCTTGGGCTAAAAGCCGCGCCGGAGTTTGAGCGCTGGCTTGATGAGATGCAGATTTTCAACGATGTGAAAACACACACGCTAAACGACCAAGTGCCTGCCGCGTTCGCCAACAGCCTGCGCCACCTGCCCAGGGAGCCGCGCCATGATGTCTAACCCAACGCCTATTGTTGTAGAGAACCCTTGGGAACGGCTGCGTGCATTTACCGATGCGCGTATTGGCTTGGGCCGGGCGGGCATCAGCCTGCCTACCGGTAAGCTGCTGGAGTTTCAATTGGCCCACGCTCAGGCGCAGGATGCGGTGCATGCCCCGCTGGATGTCGAAGCGCTGGCTCAGCAGTTGCAAGAAGCCTTTGCGCTTGAACATGAGCCGCTGCGCTTGCACAGCCAAGTAGAGGACCGCGCCATGTATCTCCAGCGCCCCGATGTTGGCCGCCGGTTGAATGATGATTCGCGGGAGCGCTTACACAATGCCCAAACGTCGCCATCACGCGTGGATCTGGCTGTGGTGATCGTCGATGGACTTTCTGCTCTGGCGGTCCAGCAGAACAGCCAGCCATTTTTAAAAGCGCTGTATCAGCAGTTTGAGCAGGACAACGCTGCGTGGCAGTTAGCGCCGCTCGCTATCGTCGAGCAAGGCCGGGTGGCGATTGGTGATGAAATTGGCGCGCTGCTCAATGCTGACGCAGTGCTGGTGATGATCGGTGAGCGGCCCGGGCTTAGCTCGCCGGATAGCCTCGGGCTTTACATGACCTGGGCGCCCGAGCCGGGGCTTAAGGATGACCGGCGCAACTGCATTTCCAACGTGCGCCCAGCGGGCTTGAACATGCAGGAGGCAGCCCGGCGGCTCTTTTTACTGCTGAAGGAAGCTCGTGAGCTGAAAATATCGGGCGTTAAATTAAAAGATCGCAGTGAAGACGGCGTACTTGAAGGCGACGCAGCCGCTCCGGGCGCAACGAAAAACTTTTTGGTCGCTGATTAGCGCTTATGCCGCACGACGTGAAGAGGCTGCCCACTCACTCAATAAAGCGTCTTTGCTGAATGGCTTCATGGCGTTTCATCCTATAGGCTGATCAAAAAGCGACAAGAGTCCCGCTTGTGAACACCACGCCTGCCTATCGCTTGGCCGCGACCATTTTGCATGGCTTTGAAGCGTACCGAACCCGCTTTAAAGCCATTACCCTGGACGCTCAGCGCCGCTTTCAAGAAGGTGCCTGGCGGGAGAGCCAGCAAGCGTCCATTGCGCGGATTAATCTCTATCAGCAACAGGTGGATGACGCGGTTGAACGTCTCAAGCGTACATTTTCAAATGAGTTATTAACCCATTGCGAGGTCTGGCGTGAAGCGCGTAGCCACTATGCCGAGCTAATTCGTCCGCGGCTGGACGTTGAACTGGCTGAAACTTTTTTTAACTCGCTCTTTTGCGCCATTTTCAAGCATCGCCATATTCGCAATGAGTGGATGTTTGTGATCAGCTCACGAAAGAAGGCCGCGCAGCGTTCAGGCATTGAATTGTGCCGACGCCGTTCCATTGATGGGGATTGGCAGGCGGCCCTGCGCTGGGCACTGGAAGGCGCTGCCTTGCACAACCCGTTTGCCGATATGGCACGAGATACTCGCTTGGGTGCCGCACTATTAAACAAAACGTTGCCATACACTATATGGCAGGCCAGGGACGCCGCTATAGAGCTGCTCCACAGCGTTTTTTACCGCAATAAAGGGGCATACCTGGTGGGGCGAATCACCGGCGGCGGGGAACAAGTGCCACTGGTCTTGCCAGTACGCCACCAGGAGCATGCCGAGCAGAACACTGAGGGCGTCCCCCGGCTTCATCTGGATACCGTACTGATTACGCCTGACGATGTAGCCATTATCTTCTCGTTCAGCCGGGCGTATTTTCAGGTGGATGTCGCGGTGCCGAATGAGTGTGTGGGTTACCTGCAGCGCTTAATGCCCCATAAGCCAGCCGGTGAGCTTTACGCGGCCATTGGCTTTTTTAAACATGGCAAAACCGAGTTCTTTCGCGCGCTTAATCAGCAGGTCGCCAAGCGCGAGGATGTGTTTATTATCGCCCCCGGCGTGCGCGGGATGGTGATGGCTGTGTTTGTACTGCCAAGTGCGCGTACGGTATTCAAGATCATCAAAGACACCTTTGACCCTGCCAAGGACGTGACACCTGATATCGTGCGCGAAAAGTATCATTTGGTGAAGCGCCACGACCGGGTAGGCCGCATGGCCGATACTCAGGAATTTTCTAACTTCACCGTGCATAACGACCATTTCGCCCCGGAGTGCTTGGCTCACCTGTTGGAAGTTGCCCCCTCTACCGTGTCGCTGAAAGGCGAGAAAGTCGTCATCAAACACTGTTATACCGAGCGCATGATGACGCCGTTGAATATCTATCTGGAGCAGTGTGACGATGAGGCGCAGTTAGCGGTGCTCAAGGACTATGGCGATGCCATAAAGCAGATGGCCGCCGCCAATATTTTCCCAAGCGATATGTTGCTCAAAAACTTTGGCGTTACGCGCCAGGGGCGGGTGATTTTTTACGACTACGATGAGGTGTGTTACCTAACTGAGTGCCACTTTCGCGCTATCCCGGCCTCGAGTGGTGACGATTACCTGAGCGGTGGAAATGAAAGCTTCTCCATTGGCCCGAACGATATCTTTCCCGAGGAGTTTGGCCCGTTCATGTTTGCCAACCCGGAGCGGCTGCGGGTGTTTAAACAGCTTCACCCGGAGCTGTTTGAGGTTAGCTACTGGCAGGGCCTGCAGCAGGCTATTGTCGATGGCCGTATTATTGACGTGTACCCTTATGGGAACGAGCAGCGCTTTGTAGACGCTGAACAGTAACCGCGGTAAAGCAGCGAGGTAATCATGACGACAGCGCGCCATCTGGTGGTATTTACCGGCTCGGGGATCAGCGCCGAAAGTGGTATCAAGACATTCCGCGCAAGCGATGGATTATGGGAAGACCACCCGGTTGAAGAGGTGGCAACGCCGCAAGGCTGGCAGCGCGACCCCCAACGCGTACTGACGTTTTATGATCAGCGCCGAGAGCAGATCCGCAGTGCCCAACCCAATGCCGCGCACAGGGCGCTGGCAAGCCTGGAGCAGGCGGGGTTCAAGGTCACCGTTATCACTCAAAATATTGATGATCTACATGAGCGGGCAGGTTCCAGCGATGTGATCCACCTGCATGGCGAAATTTTAAATGCCCGCTCCAGCGCGGATGAGCGCATGCGCTATCCGCTCGTTAAAGGCGGTATTGCGCTGGGTGATCTGTGCGATAAGGGCAGCCAGCTGCGCCCTGACGTGGTCTGGTTTGGCGAGGCCGTGCCGCTGTTTGAAGAGGCCAGCGAACTAGCCAGCCAAGCGGATTTTTTGCTGGTCGTCGGAACCTCGCTTGCGGTGATGCCCGCCGCCTCACTGCTCTCGTATATCGACTACGACACGCCCTGCGCACTGGTTGACCCGGATGCCGATGCCTTAAGCCCACCCGGTGTACTGGCGATTAATGCCACTGCCGGGGAAGGTGTGCCCGCGCTGGTAGAGCGCTGGAAAAGAGAAGGCGCGCTAACACTGCCTTAACGCTTTAGCCTGACAAGCGGGGTGACGATTTCAGAAACCAGGCCTTCATGACATCGGTAATGTGGGTTAGCTGCTGCTCAGAGGTAATATAGGCGGGCATGGTATAGAGCCAGCGCCCAATCGGGCGCAGCCAAACACCCTGCTCGCGAGCAAATGTGGCAACGCCTGTTAACGCTGCTTCCGAGTGCGCTTCAATAACGGCCGTGGCACCCAGTACGCGTACATCGGCAACCTCTGGGTGCGCCATGAGCGCTTGATCCTCGAGTAAGGCGCGGCACAGTAACCGGTTTAAGAGCGCTATTTTTCCAGGATAGTTTTCCTCTTCAAATACCGCCAGACTTTCCAGCGCTACCCGGCACGCCAAGGGGTTGCCCATAAACGTTGGGCCGTGCATAAAAGCGTGGTGTGCGCTGTCACCGATAAAAGCGTCGTGAATGCGGTCGGTCGCAAGCGTGGCGGCGTGGCCCAAATAGCCGCCAGTTAGCCCTTTGGAAAGCACCATGATATCCGGGGTAACGTTGGCGTGATCGGCGGCAAATAATTTGCCGGTGCGGCCAAACCCCGTGGCAACCTCATCAAAGATCAGCACCACGTTAAATGCGTCACACAGGGCCCGGGCGCCGCGCAAATAATTCGGGGAGGTCATGTTCAGCCCACCCGCAGCCTGCAGCAGCGGCTCCATCAGCAGCGCAGCAATGTCCTGATGGTGACGCTCAAGCACCTCGCCTAGCGCATCTAAATCGGCGGCGACCTGCGCTTGCGTTGCGTTAAAAGGAGCGGTTGGCGCAGGCGCAAAATGGTGCTGGGGCAGCAGGCTTGAAAACAAGCTGTGCATGCCTTCTTCTGGGTCGCACACGGCCATGCAGCCTGTGGTATCTCCGTGATAGGCCTTCATTAGCGAGAGCATTTTGCGCTTTTTCGGTTGCCCGGTAAGCACGTGGTACTGCAGCGCCATTTTCATCGCCACCTCCATGCCTACCGAGCCGCTGTCAGAGTAGAAGACGTGATTAAGCCCGTCGGGCGTGACGCGCACCAGCTCACGCGCCAACTGGTCGGCGGGGTCATGGGTGAGCCCGCCGAGCATCACATGGCAGAGTGTTTCCGCCTGCTCGCGAATAGCCGCCACCAGGCGCGGATGGCCGTAACCGTGAATCATGCACCACCAGGAGCAGGTAGCATCCAGCAGGCGCTCGCCGCTTTCCAACTCAAAATAGGCGCCGCTACCGCCGACCACCCTGGGGGCGGGCGGTTGGGTTTTAAGGTGTGCGTAGGGGTGCCAGACTGGCGAGTTCATAATGCCTCCAACGAGAGATAGCGGTGGGCGGTGGCCGCATCGGGCGTTGTCAAATGCGGCACAATGCCCAGGCAGGGCGCTGCCAGCCTGGCGTTAAGGTGGGCCATGTTGGCCGTGAAACGGGTAGTATCCGCCGCAAAGGCGGGGTCAATCACGCTGCCTGCCCAGCCTGCAAGCGTCAGACCGTCGGCGCGAATGGCATCGGCCGCTAAGCGGGCATGGTTCAGGCAGCCGAGCTTTAAACCAACCACCAGGATCACCGGCAGCCTCAGCGCGATGGCGATGTCGGCAAAATCCTCCTGTTCGTTGATCGGCACGCGCCAGCCGCCCGCACCCTCAATCAGAGCGAACGCCCTCGGCATCTGGCCAAGGGTGTCGCGCAGGCAGTGGGCAACCTCAGACACGCTTAGCATCTGGCCTGCCTCCTGTGCGGCCAGGTGAGGTGCTATCGCAGGCTCAAAGGCCATTGGGTTAACCGTGGCGTAGTCAACCGGCGGTTCACACTGCTGCTGCAGTGCCAGCGCATCGCCATTGCGCAGCCCTTTCGTCGTTAGTGAACTGCCAGAGGCGATGGGTTTAAGCCCTAAGGTGCTCAACTGCTGGCATCGGGCGGCATAAAGAAGCGCGCTTCCGACCAGCGTTTTTCCCGCATCGGTGTCGGTGCCGGTAACAAAAAAGCGCTTCATCGGGGTTTCTCCAGCTGCAGGTTCAGGCAGTGATAGCTGATCGGAAGCCCTTGGCGCTTACGAAGCTGCTCAAAGCGCGTGGCAGCCGCTGCCAGGTCCGCCCGGGTGAGCATGGCGTTGGGCCTGGCCACTTGTGCGCCAACCCCCTTGATGGAAGCCATAACGGCCTTGATGTCAGGATAAAAGAAGGTTTCCACGCGGGTCGCTTGGTGAGTGCAGCGCAGGCCGCTTTTGTGAATAGCACCGTTAACCAGGCGGTAGGAGGGCGTCGTTAACAGCGCGCTTGAGCGCTGCCAGGCGAAAGCCACTTCGGCCAACGTGCCGGGTAATAGCGTACTGATGTACGCCAGGCCGCCTGGCGCCAGCACTCGATACAGCGACTGCATAACGGCCAGAGTGTCGCGACACCACTGAATGGCCAGGTTGGAAAACACCAGGTCGAATAGGTAGCAAGGGATGGGCAACGACTCGGCACTGCCTGGCTGCCAGGCAATGTGGTCGCCGTGGCGCGAGCGAGCGTGCTCCAGCATGCCCGGCGCAATGTCCAGCCCCGTGACGTGTCCATGGGGGTAGCGTTCGGCTAGTCGCTGCGACCAATAGCCAGTACCGCAGCCCAGGTCGAGTATATGGCTAGCCTCAGATGGCAAGTCGTTCCATAGCGTTTCACCGATATGGCGTTGGGCGCTGGCCAGTGCATCGTATTGCGGTGCTGCCCGGGAGAAAGCGTGCGCCACTCGGGCCTGCCAGTCGGCGCTGGGCCGCCGTAACTGAGGGGGGATCGAACTCATGCCATTTCCCTGGCAGATAGCGCAGTGGCTTGAGCGGCGAGCAGTGACGCCAAACGCGCTGGTTGCGAGAGCATTGGGCAGTGGCCGCCGCGTTCAAGTGTTAGCGTCCGCTGGCACTCAATAGCGCTGATCAGCGGGTCATGCTCGCCCACGAGATGAACCACTGGGCATGGCGATGTGTTTAGGCGTCGACGATTATCCAGTGTGGCCAGCCAGTGAAGGCCTGCAGAAAGCGTGGTGCGGTCTGCCGGGGGCGTACTGCCAAGCAGGGCACGCAGCTGTGCGTGAACCTGATACGGAGCGGGCTCTCCTTGAGCCTGCCAGCGCAGAAAGTGACGCCACGCGGCATCGCCACGGTGGGCAAAGATGGCTTGGAAGTCGGCAAGCGCTGCTGACGTCGCGCTATCCGGCGTGCAGAACCTGGCACCTGCTCCCAGCAGTAGTAGCCCCTGGGGCGCAGGAAGATAATCAAGCAGCGCCGTCGCCAGCAGGCCGCCCAGCGACCATCCGACCCAAACCGCATCGTTGGGCAGACGGCTTGCCATGGCCGTGGCAAGCTCACTCAGGGAAGCGTTGGCAGGCAGTGCAGGAACCTCGCCGTAACCAGGCCAATCAACGGCGGCGACCTCGATGTTGGCGGGCCAGCAAGGGTGCAGCGGCCGCCAGATGCGCCGGTCAATTCCCCAGCCTGAAAGCAGTACCAGGCGCGTCATAATGCCTCCAAGTGGCAGGCCGCCAGCGTTTCGAGAAGCCGGTCGATATCACTACGCGAATGGCGAGCGCTGAGCGTAATGCGCAGGCGAGACTCATCCCTGGGCACGGTGGGTGGACGAATAGCGCCAACGTCAATTCCCGCTTGATACAGCTTTTCGGCCCACAGCAGCACGCGCGACTCGCCTCCCAGATACAGCGGTTGAATGGGCGTGCGCGATTCACCCAGCGGCAGGTTCAGCCGTAGAGCCTCTTCACGAAAGTAGTCTATATGACGCGCAAGGCGCAGGCGGTGCTCGGGCTCGCGCTGGACAATCGCAAGCGCTTCCAGCGTCGCGGCGCTAACGCCGGGCGGTTGTGCGGTGGTATAGATATAGCTGCTGGCGAACTGGGTCAGATGGTCGATCAACTGTGCATCGCCTGCAACAAACGCACCGGCCGTGCCCAGCGCTTTGCCCAGTGTACCGATCAGAATCGGCACCTGGTTACTTCCCCAGCGTGTGCCCACACAGCCGCTGCCGTTATTGCCTATAACGCCAAGACCGTGGGCATCATCAATCATTAGCCAGGCATCATGCTGTTGGCTTACCCGCACCAGCGCTTCAATATCGGCCACATCGCCATCCATGCTAAAGACACCGTCGCTCACTACCAGTTTGTGGGTACAGCGGCTGCGCGCCAGCAGGCGGCTCAAGTCGTCACTATCGTTATGGTGGTAGCGCCGCGAGCGGGCGCCGCTCAGCGCACTTCCATCCAGCAGTGAGGCGTGATTGAGCCGGTCGTGAAAAATGGCCGTGTGGGTATCGGCAAGCGCCTGTAGCACGCCCAGGTTTGCCATATAGCCGGTGGAGAACAGTACGGCTCGCTCGCGGCCTGTCCAGGCTGCCAGGGCGTCTTCCAGGTCATCGTGAATCGCGTGGTGGCCGTTCACCAGATGCGATGCGCCAGCCCCGGCGCCAAATCGGCGAGCGCCTTCGGCTTGGGCAGCCTGAACGCGAGGGTCGGTTGCCAGGCCAAGATAGTCATTGTCTGCGAAGTTCACCAGGTGTGGCTGTCGGGTACGCCGAGTGCGCCACTGCTGGGCGTGCTGACGAACCGCTCGCGCATTGGCCAGACGTTGATGCCACGCCTCAGACACTGGCATCCACCGCAAGCTCAGCGACGCGCTGGTTAAGCTGCTGCTGAGCCAAGCGCTCACTTTGCGCGGCCTCGCTTTCACAGGTTTCGCGCGTTTCTGGATGCAGGCCTAGCTTGGCAAACAGGGCCCTGTCTCGCGTGGCCTGGGGGTTGCTGGTCGTTAGCAGCTTGTCGCCGTAGAAGATGGAGTTGGCACCGGCCAGAAACGCCAGCGCTTGGGTGGATTCGCTCATCTGCTCGCGCCCGGCGGAAAGCCGTACATGGCTTTGGGGCATCATGATGCGCGCGACGGCAATGGCGCGGATAAACTCCAGCGGGTCGAGATCTTCCACGTTCTCGAGTGGTGTGCCGGGCACTTTGACCAGCATGTTAATCGGCACCGATTCCGGGTGCGGGCTGAGTTTGGCCAGTTGTTGCAGCAGGGCGCTTCTATCCTGAGCACCTTCCCCCATGCCCAAAATGCCGCCAGAGCAGACCTTCATGCCCGCCTCACGAACAGTCGTCAGGGTTTCCAAGCGGTCACTGTAGGTGCGCGTGGTGATGATTTCGCCGTAGTAGTCGGGGGACGTGTCCAGGTTGTGGTTGTAGTAATCAAGTCCGGCGGTTGCCAAACGGGTAGCCTGTTGGTCGTTGACCATGCCCAACGTCATGCAGGTTTCAAGCCCCAGCGCCTTTACCTGGCGGACCATCTCTTCGACAACGAGCAGGTCCTTGTCCCGGGGGCTGCGCCAGGCTGCGCCCATGCAGAAACGGCTGGCGCCAGCTTGCTTAGCGGCCTGGGCCTGTTCCACCACCTTTTCGATTTCCAACAACTTCTCTTTTTCAAGCTGTGTGGTGTAGTGGCCCGATTGCGGGCAGTACTTACAGTCTTCGGGGCAGGCGCCGGTTTTAATCGACAGCAAGGTTGATACCTGGACCGCGTTAGGGTCGAAATGCGCTCGGTGTACCTGCTGAGCCTGGAACAGCAAATCGTTAAACGGCAGGGCAAACAGGGCGTTGATTTCTTCAAGCGTCCAGTCATTGCGTGGGGCAGCGGTCGCGATCATTGGTAAACCATTTTTATATAAAAAAGTTGACGAGACTCTAGCGACGAAACGTTTGTTATGTCAACTATGAAAATTTAAAAGGTTTACGGTGGTGATGGATTCGTCAACGATCAAGCACTGCTTTATACTCTGCGCCCTTTTTCATCCTGTTGACGACCTTTGGAGCGCGGATGCCTGCCTCAACTGAATGTGATTCTGTCACTGGTCATCCTCGCCCACCGCGTCGAGAGTTCAAGGCGCGGGGCAGTTTTGTCATACGCTGTGAGGGCTGTAATTTGCCCGCGCTAAACTGCCTTTGCCCGTACCAGGTGAAGGCCGAAAGCCACGCCCAGGTATGGCTGCTGACGCATCCGTTGGAGCACTATAAGCCGACCAATACGGGTCGGTTGATAGGGGATGTGCTGGCGCAAACGCAGGTATTTACCTGGTATCGGACGGCGCCGGATGCGCAGTTAACCGAGCTTTTGGCAGACCCGCGCTACGTGCCCTTTGTCATCTTCCCGGATGACCAGCCCGATTATGCAGACCGGGTGGTGGGAATGGACGCCGTACACAGCGCCAAACAGGAATCACGTATTCCTGTGTTTATCATTCTGGATGGTACATGGCGGCAGGCACGGCGCATGTTTCGCAAGAGTGCGTACCTGGATGCGTTGCCGGTATTGCCGTTACATACCGAACGCGAAACCCGCTACCGGCTGCGTAAGCCCGCCTCGAAAGCGCATTTATGTACGGCAGAGGTGGCCATTGAGCTGTTGCGCCAAGGGGGCGACAACAACGCGGCGGCCGTGCTGGATGACTACTTCGATGTGTTTAACGATAGCTACGCCGCCAGCCGGTTCTACAAGAAAATTGCAGAACCCACTGAGGCAATGACGCGCCTGTTAGCACGCAAGGAAGGGTTTGAAGAGAGGGAAGAGAGTCGCTAGCGGGCAGCGCCGGGTAGCCAACGCAGGAGTATCTTGCGCACCCAGTACCAGCGGTTAATCAGCAGGGCGGTAAAAATTAGCCCGCAGCCGAGTAGCTGTAGCGGCGCCATGACTTCGCCAAACCACCAGGCGGCAAATAATGCGGTCCATACCGCTTCCAGCATCAATACCACCGAGGCGTGGCTTGGCGTGGTCATTCCCTGGGCAGTAATTTGCAGGAAAAACCGCAGGGCGCTTGCCAATAGAACACTGGCCATAAACCAGCCCAGAATAGACGTGTTAAGCGCCACGGGCTGGCGCTCAAACATAAAGGACACCAGGGTTAATACGGTGCCCACGGATAACAGCTGAAGTGTGGTGAGCGGTAGGGCGGCTACGTTTCGCACGACGCGGGTATTAATATTGATGAGTAACGCAAAGCAGAGTGCTGCGCAGACCATCAAAAGCTGGCTGGTTTCTACCTTGAAACCAGCATTAAGGGAGAGCAACGCGAAGCCCAGCAGGGCAACGGGCAGGGCGATCCAGGTGGTGCGTGGTGGTCTGTCGCCAAACAGCAGCT
Source organism: Halomonas sp. AOP27-A1-41 (assembly GCF_052378605.1). Classification (NCBI taxonomy): domain Bacteria; kingdom Pseudomonadati; phylum Pseudomonadota; class Gammaproteobacteria; order Oceanospirillales; family Halomonadaceae; genus Halomonas; species Halomonas sp. AOP27-A1-41. Next base: position 34,833 of record NZ_JBQSXT010000003.1, on the reverse strand, counting down.
TGGCAACGATAGGCACCAGTAATATTCCCAAGCTATTGATAAACGCACTTTCGCCCAGGTGATTTGACGTCGCAAGCCCCATGATCCAGAAGCCAATGGCGCCGCTAAACAGAAAACCTACAAAAATACCGCGCCGAATACGCCGTGCTGGCATGGCGCTTAAGGCGGGCCAGGCAAAGCCCAGCAGGATGAGCCCAGCCAGTAAAAAGCGAGTGCCGATAAACAGCATCGGCGGCATACCGGCAAGCGCTTCCTTGGAGAAAATCCATCCGGCTGCCGCCAGTATGGTTACCAGCAGTAGCAAGGCATCCGCCTGCCAGGGCGAACGCTTAAGCGTACTCACGCCGCGCCGCTACCAAACAAGGCACCTGCAATTCGAAAGCCTGCGACCCAAGTGCCCACGGCTGAGCCGAGCGTGGCGAGGATAAACACCAACAGCGTGCGCGACACCCGGTTTTTCCACCACCCTTTGAGGTGGGTGACATCCTGACGTAGCGAAGCGAAGTCGCGCACCTTGGGTTTGCGCATGTAAAGCTCCACCCCGGCGGCGACAAAACCGGCCCCAATCGTTGGGTTAAGCGAGGTAAGCGGTGCGGCAAAGAAAGTGGTAATAACGGTGACCGGGTGAGCAAGCGCAATAAGGGTCGCCCCGCCGGACAGAATCCCGTTGATCAAGAACCACTCCAGCACCAACTGCCAACCCAAATCGGTATTGCGTGAGAAGCCAATGGCAAAGCCGGTAATGACCAGCGCGGTAATCAGCCAAGGCAAGGCTTTCCAGAGTTTGGAGGGCGGCGGTGAAGCTTCCAGCGCTTCGCGTTCTACCGTTGGGTTCTCGGGTAATGGTGCTTCCAGGTGCTCAGCGGTGCCTTTCAGGTGGCCAGCACCCAGCACCACTAACACGTTCTTGAAGCGCCCAGGCGGCGCCTGTTCGGCAAGGCGTAGCACCATGTAGCGGTCGCGCTCGCGAATCAGCGGGGTGTAAAGGGCTTCCGATTCAGCGGCAAACTCGCTAAACGTGGCTTCCAGCATATCGCCTTCTTTTAGCTTTTCGATCTCTTCCTTGGATACGTCCTGGCGCGATAGTACGCTGCCAATCAGGCCTGAAAAGAGTGAAAAGCGTTGCCACCAGGGCACGTTGCGGTAGATGCGCTTAAGCGTTATCCCGACATCGCGGTCAACCAGTAAAAGCGGCAGGTTACGGTTACGGCACTCTTCAAGCGCGGCGCGCATCTCGGCACCTGGCTCAATGCCGGACTGCTCAGCGATACGCTGTTGAAAAGCGCCCAGTGCCAGGCTTGCCGCGACCATACCCGCTTTGCCCTGCTTGAATACCTGAAAAAGGTCCTGCTCACCCATGGCATCCGGGTTCGTCATGCTGTGATGGCGGGCGTCGCACAGCTCAATTGCTACGGCGTCATAAAGCCCGCTGTCAGCCAGCATTTTTACATCGTCAGCACTTTGTGCCGACACGTGCGCCGTACCCAGCAAAGTGTAGGTAGTGCCGCCCACGGTAACCGTTTTCAGCGGCCCGCTAGTGGCGGGTAGTGCGTCAGACGCCGTGGCTAGCGGGGTGGTGTCGTCTTGGGTCATTAGGTGTCTCAACTCAAATAGTAAACGGCATCATCCGAATTAGCGCCGCCAAAAAGCGGGCGTAAATAACACTAACACGGTAAAAATTTCCAGGCGGCCTAGCAGCATGGCAAGCACCAGTATCCATTTGGCAAGATCAGGTAGCTCGCCGTAGTTGCCGCTGGCTTCTCCGAGTGCCGGGCCAAGGTTATTAAGCGCTGATCCCACGGTCGACCAGGCGGTGACCTGGTCCACGCCGGTTGCCATAACGCCCATCAGCATTAAAAAGAACAGCATGACGTAGGCGGAGAAGAACCCCCAAACGGCCTGGGCGATGCTGTCGGGTACACTCACTTTGCCGACTTTAACCGCGATAACCGCATTGGGATGGATCAAACGCATAACCTCGCGCATGCCCTGCTTGAGGATCAGGATAATCCGGATGACCTTCATTCCCCCTGCTGTTGAACCGGAGCAGCCGCCCACAAAAGCGGCAATAAACAGTAAAAAAGGGATAGCGCCAGGCCAGGCCGAGAAGTCGGCGACGGAAAAGCCTGCTGTGGTCGCGACGGACACCACCTCGAAAAGCGCGTAGCGCAAGCCGCTTAGCGTATCGTAGGTGTGTGTCAGCCACAGGGTAATCGCGGTAATCGTGACAAGTCCTGCCAGAAACAGCATTAAAAAGCGTGCTTCCGGGTCTTGGAAGTAGTGCAGCAAGCGCTTTTCACGCCAGGCGATAAAGTGCAGGCTAAAACTGAACGCGGAAATGAGTATAAAAGCCGCGCAAATCAGCTCAATCGCTGCGCTGTTGAAGTAACCGATGCTGGCATCATGAGTAGAAAAACCGCCAATCGCCACGGTAGAGAAACTGTGCCCTATGGCATCAAACCAATCCATGCCGGCCAGCATATAGGCCACCATGCAGGCCATGGTGAGAGTGGCGTAGATGTACCAAAGCGCTTTGGCCGTTTCGGTGATTCGTGGCGTTAGTTTGGAGTCTTTCAGAGGTCCTGGAATTTCGGTGCGGTAAAGCGCCATGCCGCCGACCCCAAGCGTAGGCAGAATCGCGACGGCCAGCACCACAATCCCCATCCCGCCAAGCCACTGCAACTGTTGGCGATAGTAGAGAATCGATTTGGGCAAAAAGTCGATCCCCGTAATCACCGTGGCGCCTGTCGTGGTCAGGCCTGAAAATGATTCAAACACCGCATCGGTAATGCTCAGCGACGTATCGCCAAACAGCATCAGCGGTAGCGAACCAAACAGCGCCAGAACCGTCCAGAACATCGCCGCGATTAAAAAACCATCACGGATGCGTAGCTCTTTGTGGGCACGGCGGTTGGGTAGGTACAAGGTTAAGCCGGTGATCGCCGTAATGGCGATACCGATCATAAATGCGTACCAGACCCCATCGCGAAACCACAGGGAAATCAAAATGGGGGGGAGCATCGTCAGGCTGAACAGCATCAGCAGCAGCCCTAAAATGCGTAAAATGACCCGCAGACTCATGGTAGGTGCATGCTCCTAAAAGAACGTCAAACCGACCTGGAACATACGCTCGACATCGCGGATGCGGCGCTTATCGATCACAAACAGAATCACGTGATCGCCGCTCTCCACCGTGACATCCCCATGAGCGATAATGACGTCCTTGCCGCGCACAATCGCTCCGATCGTGGTGCCTTCGGGCAGGCCGATCTCGCGAACGGTACGACCGACAACTTTCGAAGAGTGTTTGTCGCCATGAGCAATGGCTTCAATGGCTTCTGCCGCTCCACGGCGTAGTGAATGCACATTGACGATATCGCCTCGGCGTACGTGGGTTAACAGGCTGCCAATGGTGGCCTGCTGGGGCGAAATTGCGATATCGATCTCGCCACCTTGAACGAGGTCTACGTAAGCGGCGTTGTTGATCAGCGTAAGCACCTTCTTGGCCCCCAGCCGTTTGGCCAGCAGAGACGACATGATATTGACTTCGTCGTCGTTGGTCAGCGCGCAGAAAATATCGCAGTCTTCAATGTTCTCTTCTTCCAGAAGCCGCTTGCTGGTCGCGCTGCCGTGAAGCACGACGGTGCGGTCAAGCCGTTCGGAGAGCGTGGTACAGCGCTCAAGGCTATGCTCGATAATCTTGACCTGATGGCTGTGTTCCAGATGTTCGGCCAAGCGTTCGCCAATGTTGCCGCCGCCCGCAATGACGACGCGGCGAAAGCCTCGTTCGATTCGCCGAAGCTCGCTCATGACCGCGCGAATGTCTCTCCTGGCAGCAAGGAAAAACACCTCATCGTCGGCTTCAATGACCGTGTCGCCGCGGGGAATGAGGGGCCGGTTACGCCGATAAATAGCCGCGACGCGAGTATCCACGTTCGGCATATGACTGCGCAAAAAGGCCAAGTCCTGACCCACCAGTGGCCCGCCATACACCGCTTTGACCGCCACTAGCTGCACCAGGCCATCCGCAAAGTCCAACACCTGCAATGCACCGGGGTGTTCAATCAAGCGGCGGACATGGTCGGTGACCACCTGTTCGGGGCTGATCAACACATCAATGGGGATCGCTTCGTGGGCAAAAAGCCCCTTGCGAGTCAGGTAGGGCGTGGCGCGCACCCGGGCTATTTTGGTAGGCGTGCGGAACAGCGTATGCGCGACCTGACAGGCGATCATGTTGACTTCGTCGCTGTTGGTCACCGCAATCAACATGTCAGCATCTTCGCAGCCAGCCTGCCGCAGAACGATAGGGTAGGAACCCGCGCCGGTGACGGTACGAATATCGAGCTTGGTGTGCAGCTCGCGCAGCTTATTGGCGTCGGTATCGACAACGGTGATGTCATTTTCCTCGCGGGCGAGGTGCTCCGCCAGGGTGCCGCCGACCTGGCCGGCGCCGAGAATGATGATTTTCATTACTGAGCATCGGTTCCATTGAAAGCGCCAGCGCAATAGGTAGCGTTGTATATCTAACGTAATGCGCTGCAATAAAGACGGCGGCCAGTGTAAACCAGCCGCCGTCGAAATGCAGGTAAGGATTATTCCAGCGTGAAACCGACTTTAACGGTGACCTGCCAGTGGGCCACGCGGCCGTCTTCAATATGGCCACGTGTATCGGTCACTTCTAGCCAGCGCATGTGCTGGATAGACTCGGACGCCTTGGCGATTGCATTCTGCACGGCTTCCTCGATGCCTTTCTCGGAAGAGCCGGTGATTTCTATGTGCTTGTAGGTGTGGTGAGTCATGGTATCTCCATCCTTAGTCATGAGTTCACTGCCTTGGCACCAGAACGCGCCTAGGCAGACTGCTTCTCAAGCCTGGCATAAAAAAAGCCGTCATGACGTCCTTGCTCTGGAAATAGCTGGCGGCCCTGACCGCTTTGGATGCCCCAGGCCACATCGCTGGGCGTGGTCACTTTGGCATCAGGTGTGCGTGCCAGAAAGGCCTCGATCTGTTGGGCATTCTCCTCAGGCAGTACCGAGCAGGTGGCGTATAACAGCGTGCCGCCTTCGCGTAGCATGGGCCATAAATTGTCCAGTAGCTGCTGCTGTAGCTTGGCCAGCTTGCGGATGTCCTCTTTGCGTCGCAGTGTTTTGATATCCGGATGGCGCCGTATAACGCCGGTGCCCGAGCAAGGAGCGTCAAGCAGAATAGCCTCAAACGGTGTGCCGTTCCACCAGTCGCGCTGAGTGGCATCCACATTCTGAAGCGTGGCGGATAGCCCCAATCGCTCTAGCGTGCTTTCTACTCGCGAAAGGCGTTGGTTATCGCTATCCAGGGCGGTCAGCGCAATATCAAACTGTTCAAGCAAGTGAGCCGTTTTGCCGCCAGGCGCGCTACAGGCATCCAATACCTGCGCACCGGGGCGAGGTGCCAGGGCTGGGCCAAGTAGCGCAGCACACAGCTGGGCTGCCTCATCCTGTACGCTAACGTGGCCCTCGGAAAATCCGGGTAGCAGGGTGACATCGCAGGGCGTGTTAAGGGTAATGCCATCTGGCGAGTGGGAGCAGAGTTCACCGCTTAAGCCTTGTTCGGTCAGCCGTTCTATATAGGCTTCGCGGTCATTGTGATGCTGATTGACGCGCAGCGTCATGGGGCCAGGCTGATTATTTGCCTCAACAATTGCCCGCCACTGCTCCGGCCAGGCGTTGCGTAGTGCCTCCAGCAGCCAGCGGGGGTGGGCCAGCGCAATACTCTCATCCTTATCAACGGCGGCCTGGAGTTCTTCAGACTCGCGCTGTAGGCGGCGCAGGCAGCCATTCAGTACGCGGGTCGCCCACTCTTTACCCAACAAGCGCGCGGCACCGGCGGTTTCGCCGACGGCCGCGTGGGCGGGAATACGCATATACAGCAACTGATAAATACCCAGCAGCAGCAGCGCGTGAATATCACTGTCACGCTTTTTAAAGGGCTGCTTTAGCAGGCTGTTAGCCAGCGCTTCCAAACGTGGAAGCTGGCGACAGGTGCCAAAGCAGAGCTCTTTTAAAAGGCCCCGGTCACGGGCAACGACGCTGTTCTCATCCAACGCGGCCAGTGAGCCTTGCTGAGAAATAACCGGCGCTAACGCACGGGCGGCGGCGGCGCGCACGTCCTGGCCGCTATTGCCTGATGCGCGTTTACCGTGTTGTGAGCGTTGCTGGCTCATAAAGCGTCTCCTTGCTGGGATTCAGGCTGACCAAGGCGGTTACCGGGCGTCAATCGGGCATGGCGGGCATTGAGTAAGTCGCGCACAGCCATGGCCTTGCCGCCAGGAAGTTGGGCGCTGCTGATACATAAAACCTCGCGGCCTTCCGGGCCACAGGCAATACGCAGATGGTCTTCACCGTTTTCAAGCAGCGTGCCGGGCGGCGTTGCGCCCTGTTCACCGGTTGCAACGCTTGCCATGAGTAAGCGTAAGCGGTCATCACCCATCTGACACCACGCCACCGGCCAGGGGTTAAAGGCGCGGATTTTACGCGCAAGGCGTTCAGCAGGCTGAGTGAAGTCCAGCTCGGCCTCTGCTTTGCTGAGCTTGGTGGCGTAGGTAACGCCTTCTTCCGGCTGGGGTGTCGCACTGGCGTTACCGTTGGCCAGTTTATCCAGCGCGCTGGTGAGCGCAGTGGCGCCTTGAAGCGCCAGGCGGTCATGCAGGTCGCCACCGGTGGTTTGCTCGGTGATCGGGGTGCGTACTTCGTGCAGCATGGCGCCGGTATCAAGCCCTGCATCCATTTGCATGATGGTAACGCCCGAGGCGTTATCACCGGCTTCAATCGCGCGCTGAATCGGGGCGGCACCGCGCCAGCGGGGTAGCAGTGAGGCGTGGACATTAATGCACCCCAGGCGCGGTGTGTCCAATACTGCCTGGGGCAGCAATAAACCGTACGCCACGACCACCATAATATCGGCGTTTAAAGCGGCAAGCTCCGCTTGAGCGGCCGGGTCTTTTAGCGTTTGTGGCTGGTAGACCGGAAGCGCATGCTCAAGAGCAAGCTTTTTAACGGGGCTTGGCGTGAGTTTGCGACCACGACCTGCCGGGCGGTCGGGTTGGGTATAAACCGCCACTACCTTATGTTTGCTAGCCAGTAGGGCCGCAAGGCTTGAGGCAGCGAAATCAGGCGTGCCAGCAAAAACAACGCGCAACTGTGACATGACAACAGGTACCTGGTAACAGGAGAAATGAGAAAGCCTGGGGCAACAATAAAGGCCGAGAAGCAGGGTATACAACGGCTGTTGTACCGTTGTATGGAGTACCAGGCTTCTCGGCCTTAAGCGTTATAAATACGCTCACTTACAAAACTTCTACAAAAACCGAAGTAAACTGTGCTAAAACGGATGGCTGTTAAGCGTCGTCTTTCATCAGCTTATGACGTTTCTGCATTTTTTTCATGATGCGGTCGCGCTTTAGCGGCGAAAGATAATCAACAAACAGTACACCTTCAAGGTGGTCGTACTCGTGTTGAATGCAGTGCGCCAGCAGGCCGTCGGCCTCAAGCTCATACGCCTCGCCGTTACGGTCAAGCGCGTTGAGTTTTACCGTAAGGTAGCGCGGCACTTCCGCGTAGTGCTCGGGAATCGACAAGCAGCCTTCAGAAAGCGGCTCTTGGTCTTCGCCGACCGGCGTATAGCGAGGGTTGATCAGCACCAGCGGCTGCGAGTTATCTTCGCTTACGTCCATGACGACGATACGACGATGGACATCAATTTGGGTGGCTGCAAGGCCAATGCCACGCGCGTCGTACATGGTCTCTAACATATCGTCGACAAGCTGGCGGACCTCGTCGTCAACGGTTTCCACCGGTACCGCCTTGGTGCGCAGGCGCTCATCGGGGAATTCGAGAATAGGAAGTTTGGCCATGGGGATTACCGTCATCGTTAAGCTAAATCTTGGATAATCAGGCCGGATAGCGGCGGCCTGGTACTTTGCTAATCGCCACTATATCACGCTGGCAGCGCTCCTGGGCATCAGCACATGCGGTGAAGCGCCATGAAAATGATCGAAACATCCTTCACGGAGTACGGGATAGTGCTAGCCAACTTTATGCGCCGCGCGGCAAGACAAAACGCGCTTTGTGACGTGCTCAAGAGGGTAGTAAGCCTGCTGTCTGGGTTGTTAATAAGTCTTCACGCCGTTGGCGCTGAAACGCTGCCGGTGGTGACGCTTTCTCCCCAAATACGCACCTTGCCAATGCCCGATGGAGCGCTAGACGCGAGGGTAAGTGAGCTCGGCACACTCTCGCTTGAAAGCCTTAACGCCTTTTGGCGTGAACACCGAGTAATAGAAGCCGGAGCGCGCCAGCCTGAGATGGCCTATGTGTTGGCTGGCGAGCACCAGCGATTGATCAACGGTGCAGGTGACCGGATTTACGCCCGTGGCGCTATGCCGAGCCACGCACTGGAAAGCGTACCGAGCAGCGTAACGAATAGAGCAACGACGGGCCTTGCCACCTTCGGTATTTATCGTCAGACACAGACCTATACCGCTGACGACGGCGCGGTGTTGGGGCAGGCGTTAAGTCACATCGGCGAAGCTCGCCTTGTACGCAGTGAGGAGGATATTGCCCTGCTGGAAGTGCTTAGCGCTCATCAAGAGGTGCGTAGTAATGATCTTATTCTTGCCCTGGAACCCGATGCGCCTCGAACGGCGCTTCAACCCCGCCTGCCGAGCAGTGCAATAAACGGTCGTATTCTCGCCGTGCCCGGCGGCGTACGTTTTATAGGTGCCTTGCACATCATTGCTTTGGATGTAGGCACGCAAGACGGTCTGGAGCCAGGGCATCTGCTTCAAGTGAACTCGCCGAGCGAAACTGTTTTCGACGCGCGTCGCCAGGTAGTAACGCCGTTGCCACCGAGCCCCGCGGGCTGGGCAATGGTAGTGAAGCCTTACCAGCAGGTGAGTTATGCGCTGGTGATGCAAGCGTCCAGCATGCTGGAAGTGGGTGATCGTGTGGTGACTCCGGATTTATAACGCAATGGGGATATTCAGCATGCACGTTGAGGAGCGTCGATGAATACCAGTGAGTGGTTAGTGGTCAACGCCTTGCCGGGCATGGGCGCACTGCGCATTACCCAGATGGTGGCACGCCAGCCGCGCTGGCCGGAAGGCTGGCTGGCGACACTGCCCGCTAACGCCGCCAGTGCCTTACGGCTGTGGCTTGAGCACCCTGAGCGCAGCCCGCTTCAGCGATGCGTAGACGATGCGCGGGCATGGCAGCAGAGCGGACCAGCGCGACATATTCTACATCGTCACCACCCGGCCTGGCCTGAGCTGCTCAACGAGTTACCGGACCCGCCCACCATTCTTTGGGCTCAAGGGGATTTACAGGCGCTTGAAGGGCCAAGGATTGCCATGGTGGGAACCCGCAAACCCACCTCGGAAGGTAATGTCAATGCCCAGGGCTTTGCGCGGGAACTGGCTCGCCGAGGCTGGTGCGTGGTCAGCGGTATGGCGCTGGGCATTGATGGCATCGCTCAGCGCGCCGCGCTGAGTGCCGGTGGAAGCAGTATTGCGGTGTTAGGCTGTGGCGTGGACGTTATTTACCCGGCTCGACATCGCGACCTGCATGAGCAACTGAGCTGCGCGCCTGGCGGGTTATTGTTGTCAGAGCATCCGCCGGGCACCAAGGCGCGCCCCGCGTTCTTCCCGCGCCGCAACCGGATTGTGACCGGGCTTTCATTGGGGACGTTAGTGATCGAAGCCACCGAGAAAAGCGGCTCATTGGTGAGTGCTCGCTTGGCCCTGGAGCAGAACAAGGAGCTTTTTGCCCTGCCTGGGTCTTTGCACAATGTTCAGGCTCAAGGCTGCCTGCACTTGTTGCGGAATGGCGCAACGCTGGTGCGCCATGTCGACGATATGCTTGAAGAGTTGCAGCAGTGGGCGGGTAGCTTTTTACCCGTGTCAGTGAAGGCTTCGTCTCCCTCTTCAGGATCAATGGTGCCACCAGGCGAACCACTGCCTGATGAGCTGCTTAACGTTTTATCGGCAACGCCGGTGCCGCTTGATTCACTGGTTCAGCATACCGGGGAGTCTGTCAGCAGCTGCCAGCAGCGGTTATTGATGCTGGAGCTTGATGGATGGGTCGCTCAGCAGGTGGGTGGTTGGGTACGCTTACCCAGGCCATGATAGGATGTGGGCATTCTCTTATCGCTAATTGCTTGTAGAGCAGGAGAGTCAATGAAACCGGCTGTCGACCTCGAAGTTGCCATTCATGCGCTGCATGCTGGCGGTGTTATTGCGTGCCCCACCGAAGCCGTGTGGGGGCTTAGCTGTGACCCTGATAATGACGAAGCGCTTACCCGGTTAATGCGCATGAAAGAGCGCGATCCTTCCAAAGGCATTATTTTGGTGGCGGCCAGTATCCAGCAGTTTCAGCCCTGGCTAAACCAATTGCCGCTTGAACTGCATGCTCCCCTTGCGGCCAGTTGGCCTGGCCCTAACACCTGGCTGGTGCCGGATAACGGTCGCAGCCATGCGCTGGTTCGCGGTGCTCATCAACGCGTGGCCTTACGCGTGACCGACCACCCCTTAATGAAAGCGTTATGCGAAGCGTTTGGCGGGCCACTGGTGTCGACATCGGCCAATCGTGCGGGTGAGGCGCCTGCCATGAGTGATGAAGAAGTCGCCACTATTTTTGGGCAGGAGGTCGCCGCGATAGTAGCGGGCGAGCTGGGTGGGAATCCACGACCCAGCACCATCCGTGATTTAGCCAGTGGCCAGGTAATGCGCGCTTAAATAGATAAGTAAACGGCTTAAGTACCAAGTGCTTAAACGCGCTATGGTGAAGATTACTGTGTAGTAAGAATTTTGAACGGGAGTCATCGTGGCGCACGAGCATTTAGACGACGTTAAGCAGTACCTGCTCGGCCTTCAAGACCGGCTTTGTGAGGGGCTGGCCGCGGCTGACGGTAAAGCTGCGTTTAAGGAGGACAGCTGGCAGCGTGAGGAGGGTGGTGGCGGACGCTCACGCGTGATTGAGCAGGGCGGTGTCTTTGAAAAAGGCGGCGTCAACTTTTCCCATGTTTATGGTGCTCAACTACCGCCCTCGGCAACGGCAGCCCGGCCGGAGCTTGCCGGTCGCAGCTTTCATGCGGTTGGAGTTTCCTGGGTGCTGCATCCTGAAAACCCGCATGTCCCTACCAGCCACGGCAATGTACGCTTTTTTATTGCTGAGAAAGAGGGCGAAACGCCCGTCTGGTGGTTTGGTGGAGGCTTTGACTTAACGCCCTATTACCCGGTGCTTGAGGACGTGGTGCACTGGCACCAAGTGGCCAAAGCCGCCTGCGACCCTTTTGGCGATGATGTTTATGACCGCTATAAAGCGTGGTGCGATGAGTACTTTTATTTAAAGCACCGCGATGAGACCCGTGGGGTGGGCGGGCTGTTTTTCGATGATTTGAATGCTGGCAGTTTCGAGGAGTGTTTCGCCTTTCAACGCGCCGTGGGCGATAGCTTTTTAGAGGCTTACGTGCCCATTGTTAAGCGCCGCCAACAGGATGATTGGGGCGAGCGTGAGCGAGCGTTTCAGCTTTACCGTCGCGGCCGCTATGTAGAATTTAACCTCGTATGGGACCGAGGAACGCTGTTTGGCTTACAAAGCGGCGGGCGCACCGAGTCAATTTTAATGTCGATGCCACCACTGGCGCGTTGGGAGTATGCCTATACGCCTGCCCCTGGGAGTGCTGAAGCCACGCTAAATGATTACCTGGTGCCAAGAGACTGGCTCAACGTGTCGGATAGGGCTTAAACATCGTGATCCACAGAAATATAAAACAGCGTACAGGAACGAGTTGATGAGTGACCTTTACTGCGTATTGGGTAATCCCATTGAGCACTCAAAATCACCCCTCATTCATAACGAATTTGCCCTGCAAACACAGCAAAAAATTGAATACACAGCACAATTGGCGCCGTTGGATAGCTTTACCGATGCCTGGCGAACGTTTGTTGATAACGGCGGGCGAGGGGCCAACGTTACCGTACCCTTTAAGGAGGAGGCGTTTGCGCTCTGCGATACCCTGAGCAGGCGTGCCCAGCGGGCTGGCGCGGTGAATACGCTGATAGTCGGAGGTAATGGCCTTACTTACGGCGATAATACCGATGGCGTTGGCTTGTTACGCGACCTTGCATATAACCGTGTAGCGCTTGCCGATAAGCGCATCCTGGTGGTGGGCGCTGGTGGGGCCGTGCGGGGAATTTTAGAGCCGTTACTCGCAGAAAAGCCTGGCGAGGTGGTGGTCGTTAACCGAACGGCTGAAAAAGCTCAACAGTTGGCCGACGATTTTGCTGATTTGGGCGAGATCCACGGTGGAGGGTTTAAGGCAGCTAAAGGCCCTTTTAGTGTCGTGATCAACGGAACCAGTGCCAGTCTGACAGGCGATTTACCTCCTCTGCCGGGTCATCTGTTTGCAAACGATGCCTGGGCCTACGACATGATGTATGGCGCTACGCAAACGGTCTTCTTGAAGTGGGCAGGAACGCATGGTGCCCAGCGCTTGGATGGCCTGGGAATGCTGGTAGAGCAGGCCGCCGAAGCATTTTATCTATGGCGAAATGTACGCCCCGAGACGACTCAGGTACGCCAGATGCTGCGCAGAATGCTCAACGCGGGTTAGCCGCTTGCATGTATTCATCAAAAAAAGGGCCGAGATGGCTCGGCCCTTTATCGTTAAAAATAAAAGCAAAGAGTTACGGGCGCTGGCAGTTAGGCGTGTGCCCGCTGTTGCGCGCCTGCTCGTAGGTGGCAAGCGCTGTGTCCATATTGGCTTGTAGGCCCTCAATACGCTGTCCCTGGCTTGGGTGCGTCGACATCCATGCCGGTGGCGCGCCACCGCCCGAGGCGGCCTGCATGTTTTCCCAGAGCGTAACGCTTTGACGCGGGTCAAAGCCTGCCTGTGCCATCAGGTCCAGGCCAATCACATCCGCTTCGCTTTCATGGCTACGTGAGAACGGCAAGGCAATGCCGTATTGCGCGCCCATGCCCAGCACGCCCATCAGCTGTTGTCCGCCAGGGGTTTGCATGCCCGATGCGCTGGAAATAACCGAAAGCCCTAGCGACGTGGCGTTTTCGGTCGATGCCCGCTCATTGGCGTGGCGGGCAAGTACGTGACCAATTTCATGGCCTACCACGGAGGCTAGTTGATCCTGGTTGGTGGCAACATTCAGCATGCCGGTATTGACCCCCATATAACCGCCAGGCAGTGCGAAGGCGTTGGGCTGTTCGGCTTCAAATACCCGGATTTGCCAGTCAAGGTTACGCTGTTCAGCCGGTAATACATCCACGATGGCGCTGGTGATGCACTGCACATAGCGGTGGCTTGCCTGGCCTGCGGTAGGAATATCCTGCTGGTACTGGGCGAATGCCTGTTGGCCCATCTCGTTAAGCTGGTCATCAGAAAGCAGCAATAATTGCGAGCGTCCGGTAGGGGACGTTGAACAGGCCGCTAAAGAAGCGCATAGCGCAGTAACAGCAAAGGGACGAAGCCAACGCATGAGATGATTTCCTTAAAGATGATTGAATTCCATGCACACAAGATAACCACTGTGCAGGGTAAATCAATCCCCTTGTTGTCACTTAATGCACTTGAGGACAGGGATTGAGGCTAGGGATAAACGCTGAACTGAGCCGACATTTAACCAGATGACTTGACCACGTGGAGCATTGGCTAGCCTCTGTTGCCATGCCGGGCAGAAACAGCTTAACGCTGAGGGAGTAGCTGACCATCTTCACCCACATTAAGGCGAATGGTCGGTGTGAGTAGCCCCGCCGGTAGCGTCATGCCTAGGCCGCGTAAATCGCCCGGCGTGATCGCAAGCTCACTGCCTGCGGGTAGTGAGCCTTGAGAGGCAAGCTGCTGGACCAGGTTCAGCATTGGCGCCATTTTTTGGGCATCGGTGCCCAGGATGTCAAATGCCACCGGCAGGCGTAGATTGGCGCCGTCGCCCGAGGTTAATGAAACATCCTGGGTATACTCCCCTTCCACGGGGTCAACACCTGGCATGTCCAGCGTCCAGTTAAAGCCTGACATGGCTACTGCCGGCATTCCCGCAGGCAGCCCAAGGCCCATTGCGAGTGTTGCCTGAACCGGCAGGCTACCCATGCCCAGGCTTGAAGCCAGCAGGCTGGTCAAGTCGCTGGTATCCAGGCCTGCGTCAACGGAGTAGGGGCCAATACGCACATCCTCCACGCCGAGTGAGGTAATGGCCAGGCGAAAGGCAAATAGCCCCGTTTGGGGGAGTGCAAGGCAGCCGGTAAGCAGGCTTGCCAAGCTCAGCATCACAAGCCAGCGCCAGTAACGAACGGCATATAACATAAGGTTCCCTCCTGAGAAGGGTGGTGGCGGCAAGCGCCGGGGAGCATGAGCGAGAAGCGCGGCTATTTGAGGGGCCGCGCTGGTTTCTGTCAAGCAGCTTTGTACACGTTAGCTTAAAACAAAAAACGCCTGCTTAAACAAGCAGGCGTTATTACTGTGGGATAGCGTATGGCGCGGTTAGCGACGGCTTTTCCGCGCATCTTTGGTGCGGGTAAGCTCGCGCTTTTTAGCTTTCTCTTTATCACTGGCCCCGGCCATAGAGTCAAACGGGTTATCGCCTGAGCGGAACTCAAACCGCATGGGCGTGCCGCGCACCTTCAGCACTTTACGGAAAGTATTGATCAGATAGCGGCGATACGCTTCAGGAACCGACGCGGTCTGATTACCGTGCACAACGATAATCGGCGGATTACTGCCGCCCTGGTGGGCCATACGCAGCTTAATACGCCGCCCGTTAACCATCGGGGGCTGGTGCTGGCTGACCGCATCCTGTAACAGGGTCGTCAACCGGTTGGTCGACCAGTGTGCGTTGGCCGCATTAAATGCCCGCTCAATGGAGGGGTATAAATCACCCACTGCGGTACCGTGCAGAGCTGAAATAAAGTGCATTTCAGCGTAGTCGGCAAAGCCCAGGCGGCGCTTGATATCGGCACGCATCTTGTCTTTTGCTTCGCTCTCCAGACCATCCCACTTGTTGATCGCCAGTACCAGCGCACGCCCTGTTGTTAGCACGTAATCCAACAGGTGAAGATCCTGCTCAACCAGGCCGCTGCGGGCATCCAGTACCATCACCGCCACATGACACTCTTTAATCGCGTCAAGGGTTTTGATAATAGAAAACTTCTCGGCAATCTCGCTAACGTTCTTGCGGCGGCGAATACCGGCGGTGTCGATCAACACATACGGCTTGCCGCGGCGCTCGAAAGGAATCTCGATAGCATCACGCGTGGTACCGGCTTCATCGAACACCACGACACGATCTTCACCCAGTAGGCGGTTGACCAGCGTGGATTTGCCCACGTTGGGGCGACCAATGACCCCAATGCGGATGCCTTTGGAGCCGATATCCGCTGGAATGCTGGGGTCGCGCTCGGGAAACGGCTCAAGTACGGTATCAATCAGCGTTGAAACGTTACGTCCGTGCGCGGCAGCAATGGCCCAAGGGTCGCCAAGGCCCAGCTTCCAGAAGTCGGCCATGGCCGAGTGCTCTTCCAGACCATCGGTCTTGTTCACCACCAACCAGGTTTTTTTCTGGTTAACGCGTAGGTGGTTGGCAATCGCTTCATCCGCTACGTTAAGCCCGGCACGGGCATCGACCAGGAACAGGACAATATCGGCTTCATCAATCGCGGCAAGCGACTGTTCTGCCATCGCCGCATCAATGCCTTCCTCATCACCACTGATACCGCCGGTATCAATCACCGTATAGGCTTTGCCGCCCAGCATGCCGTTGCCATACTTGCGGTCGCGGGTGAGGCCGGGAAAGTCGGCCACGAGTGCATCACGCGAACGCGTTAGGCGGTTAAACAGTGTCGATTTGCCCACATTGGGGCGACCGACCAAAGCAATGACGGGTGTCATGGAGTGACTTCCAGGGTTTCCAGACGACCATTGTCGGCCTGGACATGAATGGTGCTGCCATCAGTAATGGGGGACACGCTAATGCCGGATTTATGCACCCGGGTGCGGCCCACGATGTTACCTTCACGCGCGTCGATCAAATGGACATAACCTTCAAAATCGCCAGCCACGATACGGCCATCAGCAAAGGCTGGGGCGGTAAGCCAGCGATCTTCAAGTTCATTGTTACGCCATATTTCTTGGCCATTTTCGGCATCAAGCGCGACGAGGTGGCTGTCGTCGGTAACCACATAAAGATAGTTACCCACCATCAGCGGTGAATGGCGGCTAGAGAGATTACTTTCCCAGAGTACGCTGCCGCGTGTGGCTTCCAGTGCCACCACGCGACCGTTGTAACTGGTGACAAACAGGCGGCCGTCAGGCGTAATCAGCGGCTGGCCGGCAATATCGACCAGTCGCTCAACTTCGCTACGGCCACTGGGGGTGGCGATTTGCATATCCCACAGCGGCTGGCCGCTACGGTTATCAAGCGTGGCCAGGCGTCCGTTTGCGAGGCCGACGAAAGTGACCGGGTCAATGACCATCGGCGTCCCGGTACCGCGAAGGGTAAGGGCAGGCTGAGAACTGGTATAAACCCAGCGCTCCTGGCCGTTGGTGCGGTCTAGCGCCGTTATCTGACCATCAACGCTTTGCACGACCAGCAATTGCTGGTTGGCTTGAGGCGCGGCCAGCACTTCGCTGGATACTCTGGAGCGCCAGCTGACGCTGCCATCGCGTTGATCCAGTGCAATTACTTCACCGTTGCGAGTGCCCAGGTAGACCTGGCCTGCAATCGCGGTCAGCGCGCTGGAGATCGGTGTATCAAGCTCTACGCGCCACTCACGATTACCGGTATTAGCGTTTAACGCCATGACCAGGCCTTGTGCATCGGCGGCAAAGATCGTGCTGCCTTCACGGGAAGGGGCGATAGGGTAACGCGCACGGCCCAAGCCGCTGCCGATATTCTGGCGCCACTGGGTGGTCAGATTTGATGTTTCATCAAAGCTACGCAGCTCTTTGGGCGTATACGCGGGTTCGCCTTTATTGGCGCAACCTGCCAGCAGAGCAATGGCTACCGCACCTAGCGTCACGCGCATGATCTGTTTGGAAAGACGCAGATTCATTATTGTGTCGCCTCCTCGGCGCCAAGATCGTCAAGCTTGAATGGTACGCCGTAAAGCGTTTGGTCGAGGTTCTCTGCAAGTTCCTGCGCGTTTTGCCAAGCGCTCCGCGCCTGGTCGGTTTGCCCAAGAGCTGCGTAGGCGTCACCGCGGACGTTGGCTTGCTGCGCCGCCAGGGCTTCGCTGATCGGCTCATCCAGTAAAGCAAGTGCCGCGTCAGGATTGCCGTTGGCGACCTCAATGCGTGCCAGACGCAGCCAGGCCAGGCTTTGCACATAGCGACGCGATGAGTTATCGGCTACCTGTTCAAGAGAGACCTTTGCCGCATCGATATCGCCCTGCTGTACGGCTAACCGAGCGTCCATAAGCAGCGCCAATTCAGCATAGAGCGTTTTGCCATAATCGTCGGTAAGCTCGCTAATGAGCTCGCGGGCGCTGGCCGTTTGCTGCTCATCCAGCTCGTTGGCCATGGCAACGTTGATCAATTGCTGGTAGCGCACCGAGGCGGCTTCCGACTGACCTTGCTGATAGTTTTGCCATGCATTCCAGCCAAAGACGCCCGCAGCAGCAAGAGCGGCACCTGCAATCAGAGAGGTTCCATTCTCTTTCCACCAGCGCTTAACGATGTCCAGCTGCTCTTCTTCGCTTCGATCCGCCACGGGCGGCCTCCTATTGCATAAAATCGCCGCAGCACAGCGGCGATTAGTTATTTGTAAGCGCACAGCGCCTGTTCGGTTGGCTTAGTGGGCCAGCAGGTCGCCTAGCGTGGCAGAAAGTGCCGCTTGGCTCACGCGCTGCTGTTCGCGGTCATCGCGCAAGAACTTAAGCGTGGCGGCGTGTTCGGCCAGTTCGTCCTCGCCCAGCAGGATGGCGATGGGCGCAGCGCTTTTATCGGCCTTTTTCATGCGGCTCTTAAAGCTACCACCGCCGCAGTGCAGTTGAAGGCGCAAGTCGGGAAGCTCACTACGCAGCTGTTCGGCAAGCGTGAGCGCGGCAATCGTTGCGTTATCGTCCATAGGCAGGAGATAGACATCGCAGCCGCCCAGGGCTTCGTCCGGTACCAGGTTTAGCGTCTCCAGCAACAGGATTAACCGCTCAATACCCATGGCGAACCCAACCGCCGGGGTCGGTTTGCCGCCCAGCTGTTCCACCATGCCATCGTAACGACCGCCAGCACATACCGTGCCTTGGCTACCCAGCGCACTGGTGGTCCATTCGAACACCGTACGGCAGTAGTAGTCGAGCCCGCGCACCAGGCGAGGGTTGATCACAAAGGGGATGCCCGCCGCATCCAGCATGGCTTTCAGCTGCTCGAAGTGTTCGCGCGACGCATCATCAAGATGATCCATGAGCTGCGGGGCGCCGTTGAGCATGTCCGCCATGGCCGGGTTTTTAGAGTCCAGAATGCGCAGCGGGTTGCTGATCAAACGGCGCTGGGAGTCCTCGTCGAGAATCTCGCGGTGCTGCTCAAAGTAGGTCACCAACTTATCGCGGTAGGCGGCGCGCGCCTCTGACGAGCCCAGCGAGTTAAGCTCAAGCGTGACATGCTCAAACAGGCCTAGCTCTTTCCACAGGCGCGCCGAGAGCAGAATCACTTCGGCATCGATATCCGGCCCTTCAAAGCCGTATGTCTCAACACCTACCTGATGAAACTGACGATAGCGGCCTTTTTGAGGGCGCTCGTGACGAAACATCGGACCCTGGTACCAAAGCCGTTGGGTCTGGTTGTAGAGCAAGCCGTGTTCCATCGCTGCACGCACGCAACTGGCGGTGCCTTCAGGACGCAGTGTCAGGCTATCGCCGTTGCGGTCGTCGAAAGTGTACATCTCTTTTTCGACGATATCGGTCACTTCACCAATCGAGCGGGCGAACAGCGCTGTTTGCTCGACAATCGGCGTGCGAATTTCATCGAAGCCGTAGCGATGCATTAACTGACGTACTTTGGTCTCAAAAAATTGCCAGCGAGGACTATCGCTGGGCAACAGGTCGTTCATACCACGGATGGCTTGAATCTTTTTAACAGCGGACTTGCTCAATGAAAACTCCTCGTTCTGCATCCTGGCTGATGCATGGCCCCGGCATTAAACGCTGCGGGCGATCATGTCATCTTCTTGCTGCTGTTTTTGGCGCACTTTTTCGCGGATCATCCGCTCAAGATCATCCACCAGGTGGTCGTTACGCAGTTTGCTGGCCGGTTTGCCGTCGATATACACCAGGTTGGCGGGGCTGCCGCCGGTCAGGCCAATATCGGTCTCTTTTGCTTCACCCGGGCCGTTAACGACGCAGCCAATCACCGAAACATCCAGCGGCGTCATGATGTCTTCCAGACGCTCTTCAAGCTGATTCATGGTGCTGATAACGTCAAAGTTTTGGCGTGAGCAGCTGGGGCAGGCAATAAAGTTGATGCCCTTGGCGCGCAGGCGCAGGCTTTTGAGCATATCAAAGCCGACTTTAATCTCTTCTATCGGGTCGGCGGCAAGTGACACACGAATCGTGTCGCCGATACCATCCATCAGCAGCATACCCAGGCCAATAGACGACTTAACGGTGCCCGAGCGCAGCCCGCCTGCTTCGGTAATACCCAAGTGCAGCGGCTGCTCAATGCGCATGGCAAGGTCACGGTAAGCCGCAACGGCCATAAACACATCAGAGGCTTTTACGCTGACCTTGTACTCTTGAAAATCGAGCCGATCCAGGTGGTCGATATGGCGCATGGCGGATTCCACCAGCGCGGCAGGCGTGGGCTCGCCATACTTTTTCTGAAGGTCTTTTTCCAACGAACCGGCGTTAACGCCAATGCGGATAGGAATGCCGTTATCACGTGCGGCACTCACCACCGCGCGTACGCGGTCTTCACGGCCAATATTGCCGGGGTTGATGCGCAGGCAGTCAACGCCTAGCTCCGCGACGCGCAGGGCGATCTTGTAGTCAAAGTGAATGTCGGCCACCAACGGCACACCCACCTGCTGCTTGATTTTGCCAAAGGCTTCGGCGGCGTCCATGTCCGGTACGGAGACGCGTACGATGTCAGCACCGGCTTTTTCCAACTGCTGAATCTGCCCAACGGTAGCCGCCACGTCCAGCGTGTTGGTGTTGGTCATGCTCTGTACGGAAATAGGCGCATTTCCGCCTACCGCCACATTGCCGACGTGAATCTGGCGGGACTGGCGGCGTTTTATCGGAGAAGGGGCGTGCATAAGACGGGTCACTCTCCCAGGGTGAATCGGGCGACATTGTTGGCGCCTGCGCGTTCTGCAAGGTTGATCTGCTCACCTTGGTAACGCAGTACGACGCCAGTGGCGTTTCCTACGGTTAAACGAAACGGTGGCACACCTTCAACGGTTACATTGGTGCCGGGCGTTTGTAAGCCAACAAATACACGTTGATTGTTGGCATCGAAAATTTCAGTCCAGGACTGCTCGTTAAACGTGAGCTCCATCTGGCCTGGGTTGCCTGCCGGGGCCGTTGCCGCTTCCTCGGTGGCACCTTCATCAGCATCTGCTGCATCAGTGTTGGCCGCATCCGTATCTGCCGCAATATCAAGCGCGGCAGACTCGTCGACTGTCGCGGTCTGCTCCGCGTTATCGGTAGGCAGCGTTTCACTATTACCAGCGGTATCACCCGTGGCCGTATCGTTTTCCGGCTGGGCGGGTGAGGTGATGGTGGGCTGCTGAGGCGGCGTGGGCTCAGCGCCGGTATCCGATACCGGCGGTACTTCGCTACCTTCTTCAACGCTGGACGTCTCATTAAAGCCAGGCGGCTCGCTGCCACCACGGCTCTGCCACCACATGACGGTTACGCCGATCAGGCCAGCAATCACCAGCAAGGTCACCAGCTTAAATAGCCAGGCGCCCAGCTTTGAGGGGGGCCGACTAACCGCCACCGGAATAACTTTTCGCTCGGCATCCGCGGCGCCATAGCGCTCCTGGTAAGCGTCCAGGATCATATGCTCGCTCAGACCCAGGTATTTGGCGTAGGAGCGCAGGTAGCCACGACGGTAAGCAATAACCGGAATTTCGTCATAATGATCATGCTCAAGGCCATCAACGACGGCCGGGCGTAAATTAAGCGCGCGCGCTGCCTCTCCAATGGGCACGCCGAGCTCTTCTCGTTGGCGCAAGAGCATCTCGCCGGGAGAGGAGGTGGTACGGGAGGAAGTAACGCTATCTTGTAACTGTGTGTCGCTCATGGCTGAGCATCCTTAAAAATTAAGTGGTCAGGGCGTCAGTTCATAAGGCCAAGCTGGCGCTGGTAATCGGCTGCCGTGGCATGGTCGCCTTGGGCATGAGCGATATCAATTGCCATTTCCAGCGCTGCCCGGTCTGGCCCGGCCAACTGCAAATAGGTGTGCAACGGTGACCAGGCCTCATGGTAATTTCCCTGTGAAACTTCCAGTTCGGCTAACGTCAAGTACCCCCGCGACTGCCGCGGGTCGATACGCTGCGCGCGGGCTAAACGCCCACGCGCTTTATCAAATTCTTCCAGCGCCAAATAACATTGGCCCAGGTTGGTAAAAAGCTGGGCACGGTTGGCGTACTGGGCATCGTTAGATGCGTTTTCCAACTGATCGCAAGCGGCAGCAATATGCCCCTGCTGATACAAAAATGCCGCGTAATTATTGCGGGCACGGGTAAATGTCGGGTCGGCGTCGATCGCTTGTTTAAAATATTGGTCGGCAAGTTCGATGTCGCCCTGCTGTTGATAGACCATGGCTAAGGCCTGCAATGCTTTGGCATGGTGCGGGTCGATCTCCAGCGCGTGACCCAGGGCGGCGCGCGCCCGTGGGAGATTGTTGCGCTCCAGGTAGGCAACGCCGAGCTGCGTATAGGCATCCTTGGCGTCATTGCTTGCCTGAGAGGGTAACGTGTTTGATGTGGCACAACCGGCGAGCCATACGCTGCTCAACAGTACAGCGAACATGGGCACCCTAAACGGGTTAAAACGCCTGTAGTGACAGATCATGTTGATCCTCATGGTGTAAATAGCTAACTAACCGCCAGCACAACGAATAAACTGTGTCCATCAAAGCGCTGTGCTCGTCGGAAGTCAAGATAAGCACCGTTTAGTCAGCGTCAATCTGTACCGATTGGATATAGCGAGCGCTGCGCTTCGTCCGGTCTTTCACGCGTCCCACTAACTGACCGCAGGCTGCGTCGATATCCTCACCCCGAGTCATACGAACCGTCGCGTTATACTCCAAATCATACAGCCACTGTTGAAAGCGCATGACCTGGTTGCGTGATGGTTTTTCATATCCTGAATTAGGAAACGGGTTAAACGGTATCAAATTAATCTTACAGGGCAACTCTTTAAGCAGCGCGGCGAGCTGTTCGGCATGCTCTTGCTGGTCGTTAACATCCTTGATCAGCGTGTATTCAATAGTGACCTGGCGATTGTCCGGGCACTTGGACAGGTAGCGATGACACGCATCCAGCAACATTTGGATGTTGTATTTGCGGTTGATCGGCACCAGTTCATTGCGCAGCTCGTCTGTCGAGGCATGCAGCGAAATAGCCAGGCTAACGTCCATCTCGTCGCCGAGTTTGTCGATCATCGGCACAACGCCTGAGGTCGACAGCGTAACGCGGCGCTTGGAGAGCCCGTAGCCGTTGTCATCCAGCATTAACTTCATGGCCGGCACTACGTTGTCAAAGTTGAGCAGGGGTTCGCCCATGCCCATCATGACCACGTTGGTAACCGGGCGGTTAGCGGTGTCACGGCGCGGCCCGACGCTGCGCTGTGCAACCCATACCTGGCCAATGATTTCGGCGGCGGTAAGGTTACGCTGAAAGCCCTGTTTGCCGGTGGAGCAGAAACTACAGTCCAGCGAGCAGCCCACTTGAGAAGAGACGCACAGCGTACGCCGCTTGCCGTTCTCAGCGGGAATCAGCACGGTTTCAACGTAGCTGCCATCCTCTACTTCTAATACCCACTTACGGGTACCGTCGGCTGAGGTGCCTTCGTAAATAACGCTGGGACCACGAATTTCGGCCACTTTTGCCAGCTTTTCGCGCAACGGTTTGGACAGGTTGGTCATCGCGGTGAAGTCATCGCTACCTTCCTGGTGGATCCACTTCATCAACTGAGCGGCGCGGAATTTCTTCTCGCCAATCGACAAAAAGAACGCTTCCATCTGTTCGCGCGACATGCCAAGCAGGTTCTGGCGCTCAGGCGCTTTTGCCGCTGGCGTTTCACTGTCAGGCGCAGATTGGGGAGCGGGCGTATGTTGGGCTACGGTGGTGGTCATGGTGGTCAGCGTTCTAGAAAGGGCGGGGGCCAGGCCCCCGCGAAAATGGCCGGCAACGAATGTTGAAACGGCGCCGCTAAAAATTAGCGCGGGCAGATTTCGTCATTACCGAAGAAGTAGCTAATTTCGCGCGCAGCGCTTTCTGCAGAATCGGAACCATGGACAGCGTTAGCGTCGATTGTTTCCGCGAAGTCAGCACGAATAGTGCCCGGAGCCGCTTCTTTAGGGTTGGTAGCACCCATCAGGTCACGGTTTTTGGCAATCGCGCCTTCACCTTCAAGTACTTGAACAACCACCGGGCCGGACGTCATGAAGCCCACCAGGTCTTTAAAGAACGGACGCTCTTTGTGCTCGGCGTAGAAACCGCCCGCTTTCTCTTCAGAAAGGTGGGTCATTTTAGCGGCAACAACCTGCAGGCCGGCTTTTTCAAAGCGAGCGATGATGTCGCCAATGGCGTTTTTGGCAACGGCATCGGGCTTGATGATAGACAGAGTGCGTTCAGTAGCCATGTAAATATCTCCTTGAGGCCTTTAGAGAAAGGGATAAAGCAGAAATTGCCGCCTCGGCAAACCGGGGCGGCGAAGGAAAATCGTTTCGGCAAAATGACGGTAGTGTCCACCGATTACCGAGTGGGCGCGATTATAGCGCCTCAAGCGGGGGTTGAATACCGATGATGACATTGGCGCCTACGGTTTACACAGTAAAGCTTTCACCGCAGCCGCATTCATCTTTAACATTTGGGTTGTTGAACTTGAAAAAGCGGTTCAGCCCTTCGCTGACATAGTCCACTTCGCTACCATCCAGCATCTCAAGTGCATCAGGTGACACATAAACGCTGGCGCCGTGATCTTCAAAGAGAACTTCGTCACTACCGACTTCATCGGCAAAGTCCAGCACATAGCTGTAGCCCGAGCAGCCGCTGGGCTTGACCGACACACGCAGACCCAGGCCTTGGCCACGTTCATCAAGCACATGGCGGATCTGTTGTGCGGCAGCTGGGGTAATGTTGAGTGTTGACATAAGGCGTGCTCCTTGTAAAAGCGCTAGCCGCTTAGCGTGGCAGTGTTCGTAAACCGCTCACCGCATGGCGAATGAGGGTTAGCGCGTGATCAATATCGTCTTGCGTGGTGAAGCGTCCAAAACTAAAGCGTAGCGATGAAAGTGCTAGCGTGCGCGGAACGCCTACCCCAAGTAAGACGTAAGAGGGGTCAACGCTTGCCGAGTTGCAAGCGGAGCCGGTAGAAACGGCCACATCGCGCAGGGCCATCAACAGCGACTCACCGTCGATGCCTTCAAACGCGAGGTTCAAGATATTGGGTACTGCGCGGTCAAGCGGAGTATTGGCCACCACGCCATCCAGCGTTTCAAGCCCCTTTAAAAAGTGCTGTTGTAGGTGCGTGATATGTGCCTGATCGTTAGCATGCTCTTTTTGTATTAACAAAAATGCTTCACCCATCCCGGCAATTTGATGCGTTGGGAGGGTGCCGGAGCGCATGCCGCGCTCATGCCCGCCACCGTGAATCAATGCCTCAAGGCGAATGTCCGGGTGGCGTTTTACATACAGCGCGCCCACGCCTTTGGGGCCATAGGTTTTATGCCCGGAAAGGGACATTAAATCGATCTTTTGCGCCACCACGTCCAACGGGATTCGGCCAACGGCCTGAGCTGCATCGGTATGGAAAACCGCGCCAAATTCATGAGCGACCTCGGCAAGCGCGGCAATATCGTTAATACTGCCTAGCTCGTTGTTGACCGCCATTAACGAAACCAGTGCGGTGTCATCACGCATGGCAGCACGTAGCATCTCCGGCGAAATGGTGCCGTCGTGCGCGGGTGTAAGCCAGGTAACGTCAAAGCCTTCGCGCTCAAGCGCAACCGCTGTATCAATGATTGCCTTATGCTCAATGGTAGAGGTAACCAGGTGCATGCCGCGTTCACGGTTGGCACGCAGGTAGCCAATCAGCGCCAGGTTGTCAGCTTCCGTAGCACCGCTGGTCCAGACAATCTCACGCGGGTCGGCGCCAATGGTATCGGCTACCTGGCGACGCGCCTGCTCCACCACCTGTTCAGCCTGCCAGCCCAGCATATGGCTGCGCGAGGCAGGGTTGGCAAATAGCTGGTCAGCGGTCAGGTAGCGCTGCATAACCTCGGCCACGCGGGTATCCACCGGCGTAGTGGCGGCGTAATCCAGATAAATAGGCAGTGAAGGTGTGGTTGTCGTTGTCATGAAGACCCGCTTAATTTAATAGCGCCAGGGCAGCGGTAATAACGCCCTTGGCCATTACGGTGATGAGGCGAGAATACCCGCTTCAACGCGATTTTTTTGCCGCGAGGCGATACGTAGAACATCGGGGCGCTGCATCAATTGGGCAAGGGTGATGTCATCAAGAAAATGTCGAATCTGGCCGGATAGTTCGCACCACAAGTGGTGGGTCAGGCAGGTGCTTCCCTGCTGACAGTCGGATAATCCTTGGCAGCGGGTGGCATCTACCGTTTCATCAACGGCATCAATGACTGCTGAAACGCTAATATCGGCCGCCGGTTTGGCCAGCAAATAGCCGCCGCCCGGGCCGCGAACGCTGCGGACAAGCCCTGAGCGGCGCAGGCGCGCAAACAGCTGCTCAAGATAGGAGAGGGAAATCTCCTGACGCTGCGAAATATCCCCCAGACTGGTCGGGCTGAGCTCGCCGTTCAGCGCCAAGTCGAGCATGGCGGTAACGGCGTAACGGCCTTTGGTAGTTAAACGCATGACAGGCACCTCGGCGCTGAACGTTCAGCGTGCTCCCGGCAAATGTGCTGCCATTATGGGAAAGCCTGAGTAGTTTGGTCAACCTTTAGCCGGAGGCGGCGTATTGTCATCTGAGCTTTTGGGAGCGCAACCGGTATCGTTTTCATCCAGAATATCGGCGAAGTCTTCATCGCGCAGCGCGGGCAGGCTTCCTTCATGGTAACTGCCATCAAGCTTACGCAGCGTTGAACACATTCGTTCAATGCGCTCATCCACCGCGTGCATGTGATCCAACATTGCCTGCATGGAGCGCGCCACCGGGTCGGGCATGTCCTGGCTGACACCGTAGGCGTCAAAACCAAATTTTTGGCAGATGGCCTCGCGACGAACCGGGTCTACCTCTAGCGCTTCTTCAACATCGGGGTCGGTGCGTTTAACAATCTTGCCGGGAATGCCCACCACCGTTGCGCCAGGCGGTACTTCCTTGGTGACCACCGCGTTCGAGCCAACCTTTGCGCCAGCACCCACGGTAAAGGGACCGAGAATTTTAGCCCCCGCGCCGACAATAACGCCATCCTCAAGGGTGGGGTGGCGCTTGCCCTTGTTCCAACTGGTGCCGCCGAGAGTTACACCCTGGTACAGTGTTACGTTGTCACCAACCTGCGCGGTTTCTCCAATAACGACCCCCATACCATGGTCGATAAAAAAGCGCCGGCCGATAGTGGCCCCTGGATGAATTTCGATGCCGGTCAGCCAGCGGGAAAACGTCGACAGCGTACGGGCCAGCCATTTCAGGTTTTTTTTCCATAGCCAGTGACCGCAACGATGAATTAACAGCGCGTGAAGGCCGGGGTAGTTGGTCAGTACCTCTAAAAAATTGCGGGCCGCCGGGTCGCGGTCAAATACGCTGTTAATGTCTTCACGTAGGCGTTGGAACATGAGTGATCCTTGGTCAGGGCTGGCACGCGGTCATTTAAGGCATCGCGGATGACGTAACGCATCGTTCATCGTTAGCAGGATAGCGAGGTTGGGGCGCGGGTGCGTAACTTCAAGTTATGCCTCACCCCAGGTTTGCGGATGCCGGTTATTGTTTGTCTGCTGATTTTTCCGTTGCGGTTAAAATGCCGCGTAAAATGTTCATCTCCATTTTTTCGGGGCGGGCGCGCAAATAGAGCCTGCGTAGCCGCGCCATCAGCTGACGAGGTTGGGCCGGGTCATGAAATTCAATGGTAATCAGTGTGCGCTCCAGATGCTCGAAATAACGCTCCAGTTCTTCGTGGGGCACTAGCTCATCATCAGCATCAGGAGTGGGCGCTGCGTCCTGCTGGCTTAACCAGGCCATGCGGCTCTCGTAGGCAAGCACCTGTACGGCGGCGGCCAAATTTAGCGAGCTAAAGTCAGCATTGGTGGGGATATGGACATGGGCATGGCAACGCTGCAGCTCGGCGTTGGTCAGGCCGCTATCCTCCCGGCCAAACACCAGTGCGACGCGTGATGTTGATGCCTGACATTCGCTGGGTAGGCGGTCTGCCAGTTCGCGCGGTGACAGCATGGGCCAGGGCAGGGTGCGTGAGCGCGCACTCGCGCCAACGGCCAGCGTGCAGTCGGCAACGGCGTCTTCAAGCGTTGGATGTACGCTGGCCTGATGGAGTAGATGATCCGCGCCGGAAGCGCGCGAAATGCTGTCCTGAGTAATGATCTCGCAGCGCGGAGCTACCAGCGCCAAATCGGCCAGACCCATATTGTGCATGGCGCGAGCAACGCCGCCGATGTTGCCTGGATGGCTGGTGCCGATTAAAACGATACGAATGCGCTCAAGCATAATGATAGGGCTCGATAAATGTGAACAGGGCTTGATGAAGAACAGGGCTTGATACTGAACATAGCGAACAAACGCGGAAAACGAGCAGTTTAGCACGAGTCGATAGCGTGCCCGAGAGGGGTCTGCTAGAATTGCGCGCCATAGGCAATTATTCCTTCGCCTAACGTTCTTTAACATCACTGTGACAAGGCCCGATCATGAATCCGATGGTCCAATTTACGTTGCGCGCAGCGCGCAGCGCAGTTGAACAGTTTCAACGTGTTCGTGAGCGTATCGAAAACGCTCATGAAGAATCCAATCTTGACCGTCTGCTTGAAGACACGGCGCGCAAGGCCGAGGCGACCATTGTCCATCAGTTGGAGCGTGGCTACCCCCAGCACGGCTATGTGGGTCGCTACACCTCGCATAAAGCGGGTGAAGACGAAGGTAGTGAGACCGTTTGGAAGATCGAACCCATTCATGGCTACTCTAATTTAGCGGTAGCGGGTAAAGGCTTTGCTCTCTCAGTGGTGTGTCTGGTTAAAGGCCGCCCGGAACACGCGGTGGTTATCTCACCGTTTGGCGATGATGAATATATCGCCAGCCGTGGTCGTGGCGCTCAACACAATGGCAAGCGTATGCGGGTTAGCAAACCCACCGCGATTACCGGTACGCGTTTAGCCATGAGCCTGCCCGAAGCGTGGCTGCGTCCTGGCAACTTGCCGGCATTTCTTACCGTTACCCAACAACTTGCACCTCAGGTAGAAACTCTTGTCGCGACGGGCTGTGGCCTGCTGGACATGTGTGAGCTGGCCAGCGGCCGAGTGGACAGCGCCTTTGTGCTGGGTATGGAAGAGCAGGATATGCAGGTGGGTACGCTGTTTTTGAAAGAAGCCGGTGCGCTAATGGGCACGCCCGATGGTCAGCCGAGCGTTAAGGTGGAAGGCCAACTGATGGCCGCTGGTCCACGTCTTTACAAGGCGCTGATCAAACAACTGGCGCCGCATTTTTGATGGGCTGGTAGTAAATGAATAGTTGGAAATGAATGGCTGGTAGTTAATAGCACGCTGTGAATGTTGAGTGGTAGACGTTCCAGGTTGCCAGCCAACCACTAAAAAGGCTCTGCCGGGTTATCCCGGCAGAGCCTTTTGTCGTTATACAAGAACGGTTTGTTACGGCAGCTCTTCTTCCTCTTCATCAAGCTCTTTTTTGGTGGGGATCAAGTCCTCACGCGAAAGCTTGAGTGGCAGAAGCAGCGCGCCAGAGATGTAGATGGAGGAGAACGTGCCGACGCCAATACCGATCAGCAAGGCGATAGCGAAGTTCTCGATCATATCGCCACCGAGGATTAACAGGGCAAACAGTACCAGCATGGTCGTGCCGGAGGTTGCCAGCGTGCGCGATAGTGTGGCGTTGATGGCTTCGTTGATGATCTGCGTCATATCGTCGATACGTGACGTACGGATATTCTCACGAATACGGTCATAGACGACGATCGTGTCGTTCAATGAGTAGCCGATAACCGCCAGAATCGCCGCCAGCACGGTCAGGTCGAACTCAAGATGAAAGAGTGCGAACACGCCCACGACGATAATCACATCGTGAAGCAGCGCCAACAGCGCACCGATGGCAAACTTGTACTGGAAGCGGAAAGCGACATACAGCATGACCACACCGAGCGCGACCAGTAGGCCAAGGCCACTTTGATCGCGTAGCTGATCGCCCACCTGGGCGCCAACAAATTCAGCGCGCACCAGAGTAACGCTGTCGCCGCTGGCACTTAGCAGGTTGACAACGTCGCTGCCAACGTCAGGATCAAAGGCCTGTTGCAGGCGAATAAGCACCTCGGTTGATGCGCCGAACGTTTGTACAGAAACATCCTGGAAGCCGCTTTCTACCAGCAGAAGGCGAATGGCATCCAGCGAGGGTGCGGCGCCGTAGCGAACTTCGATCAGTGTGCCGCCAGTGAAGTCGAGCCCCAGGTTGAGCTGTTGGGAGAGCAGGGCGCCAATCGACACGATGAGCATCACGGCAGAGGCGATAAACGCAATATTGCGCCGCCCCATAAAGTCGATTTGCAGTTGTGATAGGGGTTTCATTGCCACCTCTTGCATTCGGGGCTGAGCACGTGGTTCAGATCCATGCTTTTTAAGTCTAGGTTCTTCAGATCCATATTGTTCAGATCCATAGCTTTTTGACGGGCCTGCTGCCATAGGTCAGGTTGACCAAGGCACGTGTCACCATTAGCGCGGTGAACATGGACGTCAAGATGCCGATAGACAGTGTGACCGCAAAGCCTTTGACCGGGCCGGTGCCAATCGAGAACAGAATGATCGCCACTAACAGCGTGGTAATATTGGCATCGACAATCGAGGTAAAGGCGCGCTCGTAGCCTGCATGAATGGCCTGCTGAATCGACAGCCCGTTACGCAACTCTTCACGTATTCGCTCAAAGATCAGTACGTTGGCATCCACCGCCATGCCCAGCGTCAGCACGATGCCCGCAATGCCTGGCAAGGTGAGCGTGGCGCCCAGCATCGACATGACCGCGACCAGAATTGTCAGGTTAAGGGCGAGCGCAATGTTGGCAAAAATGCCAAACACTTTATAGCGCGCCAGCATAAACAGCACGAGCAGCAGTAGACCCACCTGAACAGAGAGCAGGCCGCGTTGGATGTTTTCCGCACCCAGGCTTGGGCCGATAGTGCGCTCCTGTACAAAGTAGATCGGCGCCGCCAGCGCACCTGAACGCAGCAGAAGCGACAGCTCGGCAGCTTCAGTGGGAGAGTCGAGCCCGGTGATCCGGAAGCTGTTGCCCAGCGCGCTTTGAATGGTGGCGAGGCTTATCAGGCCGCGCTCTACATAAGGCTCACGCTCAATCGTCTCTTCGCCGGTCTCAGGGTCAATGACGACCGTATCTTCGCTCTTGTGCTCGATAAATAGCACCGCCATATTGCGACCAATATTGGTGCGCGTGGCGCGGTTCATCAGCGTGCCGCCAGTGCCATCCAGGTTGATATTTACCTGCGGACGACCGTTTTCATCAAAACTGTTACTGGCGCTGGAAACGCTGTCGCCGGTAATGATCACATCGCGCATTAGCTCAGCAGAGCGTGATGCATCATTACGGAATACGTGAGTTTCCGTTTCCATACTCGGCGTGTCGTTACGAGCTTCCAGGCGGAACTCAAGGTTGGCGGTCGCGCCCACGATCCGTTTGGCGGCCACTGTGTCCTGTACGCCGGGGAGTTCAACCACGATCTGGTTAGGACCTTGACGCTGCACCATCGGCTCGGCAACACCCAGCTCGTTCACCCGGTTACGCAGGGTGGTCAAGTTTTGGTTGATGGCGTAGTCCTGAATTTCGTTAATGGTCTGATCGCTCAGCGCCATCACCAGCCTGGAGGAGCGGCCGCTGCCTTCATTGGTATAGTCAAAGTTGGGGAAGTCACGGCTGATCAAACGGCGTGCATTGTCGCGGTCTTCAGTGCTTGCAAAGTCGATGGAGAGGGAGCGGCCTTCAACATCGGTATTGCGGTAACGAATACGCTCGCTACGCAACAGCTCGCGCATGGCGCTGGCATTCACTTCCAGGCGCTGGGTGAGTGCCGCTTCCATATCTACTTCCAACAGGAAGTGAACGCCACCGCGCAGGTCAAGCCCCAGTGTCATGGGGGAGGCGGAAAATGCTTGCAGCCAGGCCGGCGTGGCTTCTGCCAGGTTTAGTGCGACCGTCGCGTCATTGCCTAAAAGGTCGGCGGCAATATCGCGAGCATTGAGCTGGTCGTTGTCGTTACGCAGGCGAATCAGCCACAGGCCGTTAACTTCTTCGACGCCTTTAACAGCGATGCCGTTTTCGCCGAGTGCGTTCTCAACGCGTTCAATTTGGCGCTCATTCAGCGTTTCGCCTTGGGCGCTACTGAGCTGAATAGCGGGATCTTCGGGGAATAAGTTGGGAAGCGAATAGATAAGGCCAACCACCAGGACGACCAGTATCAGCAGATACTTCCACAGGGGGTAACGGTTGAGCATGCAAGCCCTGCCTTCAATTACAAACGGAATTGCTGTGCGGGGAGTCCCACGCACAGCAAAATTTACCATCGTATCTACCATGGCACCCCTGCCGGGGTGGCTGGCACTGAATCGGCAGGGGTGTTTTAAGCGTTAGATGGACTTAATGGTGCCCTTCGGCAGCACGGCAGCAACGGCGTTTTTCTGTACGTTGACTTCGGTGCCTTCAGATACTTCCAAGGTCAGGAACTCATCACTGACTTTGGTGACGCGGCCAACCAGGCCACCGCCGATCACGACTTCATCGCCTTTGTCCAGGCTGGTGACCAGCTGTTTGTGCTGCTTGGCACGTTTAGCTTGGGGGCGCCACAGCAGGAAATAGAAAATCAGCACAAAGCCGACCAACATAACGATTTGTGCGATGCCACCGCCAGCTGCCCCTTCCTGGGCATGGGCTGATGAGATGAAGAAATCCAGCATTGCAGAGAACTCCTGGGTTAAGACCCTTAATGGGTGAAAGGGTTAGAGGGGGCGCTAATTAACAATTATGTTGATAAGCGGCCCTTGATTCACCCGCCAGAGCGGGTGATGACTATTCGGCCAGGGGAGGCACCGGCAGGCCGCGCCGAGCATAAAAGCCTTCCACAAAGGTCGTCAATGTACCCGCTTCGATTGCCGCGCGCAAATCAGCCATTACACGCTGGTAGTAGCGTAAGTTATGGATGGTATTGAGCATCGAGCCCAGCATTTCATTGCAGCGGTCCAGGTGATGCAAATAGCCGCGCGAGAAATTCTTGCAGGTATAGCAGTCACAACCCTCTTCAAGGGGGCTGGTGTCATGGCGATGCTTGGCATTACGAATCTTGACTGTACCGTCAGCGGTAAACAGGTGGCCATTACGTGCGTTGCGGGTCGGCATGACGCAGTCGAACATGTCGACGCCCCGGCGCACGCCTTCCACCAGATCCTCCGGTTTACCTACGCCCATCAGGTAGCGTGGTTTATCGTCTGGCATCCAGGTGGGCAGGTAATCCAGCACCTTGATCATCTCTTCTTTGGGCTCGCCAACGGAAAGCCCGCCAATCGCCAGGCCGTCAAAGCCGATCTCCAAGAGGCCTTTGAGCGAGCGCTCGCGAAGCTCCGGGTGCATACCGCCCTGGATGATGCCGAAAAGCGCTGAAGGCGAGTCACCATGGGCATCGCGTGAGCGTTTGGCCCAACGTAGCGACAGCTCCATGGATTTCTCGGCTTCCTCGTAAGTGGCCGGGTAGGGCGTGCACTCGTCAAAAATCATGACCACATCAGAACCCAGCGAGCGCTGCACGGCCATGGACTCTTCCGGCCCCATAAAGACCTTGCTGCCATCTACCGGCGAGCGGAAGTGCACGCCCTGCTCGGTGATCTTGCGCGTCTCGCCTAATGAGAACACCTGAAAGCCGCCGGAGTCGGTGAGGATCGGCTTGTCCCACTGGGCGAAGTCGTGCAGGTCGCCGTGGGCTTCAATGACCTCGGTGCCGGGGCGCAGCCACAGGTGGAAGGTGTTGCCCAGAATGATTTCAGCGCCGATCTCCTTGATGGAGTCCGGCGTCATACCTTTTACCGTGCCGTAAGTGCCCACCGGCATAAACGCAGGGGTTTCGACCGTGCCACGGGGGAAGTGGAGGCGACCGCGACGAGCGCGGCCGTCGTCGGCCAAGCGCTCAAAGCGCATAAAGCATTCGTTTCGCATTGTGGTAACTCGTCAAAAAATCATCGGTAAAACGCTAAGGGCAGCGTAAAGGCGCTTAGCGGGTGAGCAGCATCGCATCGCCATAACTAAAGAAAGCGTAGCGTTCGGCAACGGCTTCACGGTAGGCGTTCATCATCGTGTCATAACCGGCAAACGCCGATACCAGCATCAAAAGTGTCGATTCCGGCAGGTGGAAGTTGGTAATCAACGCATCCACACAGCGCCACTCGTAGCCGGGGTAGATGAAAATATCCGTATCCCCGCTGTAGGGCGCTATCTGCCCATCGCTGCTTTTCTGGCAGGCGCTTTCCAAACAGCGCACGCTGGTGGTGCCGACGGCAATGACCTGGTTGCCTGCGGCTTGCGCCTTGCGTACCTGCTGGCAGGTGGCTTCTGACACCTCGATCCACTCGCTGTGCATATGGTGTTCAAGAATATTGTCCACCCGCACCGGCTGAAAAGTACCCGCGCCCACATGCAGGGTGACAAACGCGCTGTTGACCCCTTTTTCAGCCAGGGCATCCAGCAGCGGTTGGTCGAAATGTAGGCCCGCCGTGGGAGCGGCCACGGCGCCATCTCGGCGGGCATAAACGGTTTGATAGCGCTCGCGGTCGCTGAGTTCATCTTCCCGAGTGATATAAGGCGGCAGTGGCATATGGCCGTGCTGCTCCAGCAGCGCGATCATTGGCGTCTCGCCTAAAAAGCGAAGCTCAAACAACGCGTCGCGGCGGCCTTCCACCACGGCGTGAATATCACCTTCAAAGATCAGCTCGGTGCCGGGCTTGGGCGACTTGCTTGAGCGGATATGTGCCAGGCCCCGGTGGCTGTCCAGCGGACGCTCAAGCAGCATCTCCACTTTGCCGCCGCTGGCTTTATGGCCGTGCAGGCGGGCAGGAATCACTCGTGTGTCATTAAATACCAGCAAATCACCGGGGTTTAAACGTTCAAGAAGGTCCGTAAACTGGCGATGCTCAAGCGCGCCGCTCTGGCCATCCACGCACAGCAAACGGCAGTCGCTGCGCTGCTCAGAAGGGTAGCGAGCAATCAGCTCATCGGGTAGCTCGAAATAAAAGTCCGCGCGCTGCATGGGTTGGCTCTTAACGGTGGTCAAACAGGCGGCATAGGATACCCCCTTCGCTAGATAAAGTCAGTCAATGTGATTGACCTGTGTGGTTATCTCCGTATAATGCGCATCCATTGCCGGTGTGGCGGAATTGGTAGACGCAGCGGATTCAA